>LKMY01000002.1 GCA_001564205.1 Nanohaloarchaea archaeon PL-Br10_U2g5 | reverse complement strand
GCCGTCGGAACCGAAGACGAGAAACGAACCGAACAGCTCGCAAAGGAGGCGATCGCGGTCGCGGAGCCGTCAGGGGCAGAGGTCGTGTTGACCCACGTGTTCACAAACGACGAGTTTGATGCTGTCAGATCACGGCTCGGCGTCGACGACGCGAGCGAGGGCTCGACGCCGAATGCGGTCGCCAAACGTCACACGACGACTCGGGAGCTCTCGAAGAGCCTCGACGCTGCGGGCGTCACGCACTCCGTGCGTGGCGCAGTCGGCGACCACGCCACTGAGGTCGTCACCGCGGCGGAGACGATCGGAGCCGACCGCATCGTCGTTGGCGGCCGACGACGATCGCCGGCCGGAAAAGCGATGTTCGGGAGCGTCGCCCAAGACGTCATGCTCTCGGCACCGTGTCCGGTGACCTTTGTGCGCGAAGTCGCCGCGTAGTCGCGCGAGAGATTTCCGAAAACGGCCCGCTTAAGTAACGCCGGGTCACGGTTTTACCCGATGCATTACGTGGGCGTCGACCTCGGGGCGACGAACGTCCGGGCGGTCGTCGGCGACGAGACGGCGACGATCCTCGGATCGGAGTCGAGGGGAACCCCTCGTGGACCGAACGGGATCGCCGTCACGGAGGCCGTGTTGAGCGTCGTTCGCGGCGCGTGTACGAACGCCGACGTGGAACCGTCGTCGGTCGTCGCGGCCGGGATCGGGTCGATCGGTCCCCTCGATCTCGCCGCGGGCGTGGTTCAGGGACCGGCGAATCTCCCGGACACCGTCGAGCGCATCCCGCTGGTCGGCCCGGTCTCACAGCTGCTCGACACCGACGAGGTCCACCTCCACAACGACACCATTGCGGGCGTCATCGGCGAACGATTCCACATGGAGCGCAACCCCGACGACATGGTGTATCTCACCATCTCCTCCGGGATCGGCGCCGGAGTCGCCGTCGACGGTAACGTGCTCTCCGGGTGGGACGGCAACGCCGGCGAGGTGGGCCACATGACGGTCGATCCGCACGGGTTCATGACCTGCGGCTGCGGGCTCGACGGCCACTGGGAGGGGTACTGCTCGGGCAACAACATCCCGGAGTACGCCCTCGAACTTCACGAAGAGGACCCGGTCGAAACGGTGCTTCCGGTCGAGGACCCCGACTTCTCCGCGGTCGACGTGTTCGAGGCGGCGGGCGAGGACGCGTTCGCGGACCACGTGATCGCGCAAGTCGCTCACTGGAACGCGATGGGGATCGCGAACGTCATTCACGCGTACGCGCCGATCGTCGTGAGCGTCGGCGGCGCCGTCGCGCTCAACAACCCCGAGCGCGTGCTCGACCCGGTACGCGAGAAGCTCGCCGAGATGGTGTTTATCAACGTTCCCGAGATTCGCCTCACCGAACTCGGCGATGAGGTGGTCGTCAAGGGGGCGCTCGCAAGCGCGCTCACCGGGGGAACGGGCGACCGGTCACGAGTGAAGACGCCGTCGAACTGAGCGGTGGAGTGTCGAACGGTTCCTCGGTAGTCCTCGGACGCCGTTAGTCCTCGAACTCGGTGAGTTCCGGCTCAACCGCCGGTTCGACCGCGTCCCGCGTCTCGAGGTACGCGTCCCGATAGCGCCAGATCTTTCGTAAGAGGATGTATCCGAACGCGCCCTGGAACACGATGACGAACAAGAACAGCGACGGGACGCGTGGGAGCCCGGTGACCACGGAAAGCACCGTGACGACCGGGCCGACGAGGGTGTTGTACAGCGCGTGGATCGCGGCGGCGACAATGAGCCCTTTCACGACGATCGGTCCGCGATTGTCGGGGTTGAACTTCGCGAGCCCGAGGTAATAGCCCGCGAACGCCGAGTAGATGACGTGGCCGGGGCCGGCCAGCGCGCGGATCGCGGTGATCCCGTCGCCCGCACCGAGCGCGGAAACGCCGAAGGTCAGCTCCTCTAGTTCGACGGTTTGTGCGATGTACACGAGGTTCTCGATGACGACGAAGCCGAGCCCGGCGATCGCCCCGTACACGGCGCCGTCGATGACCGCGTCGAACCGGTCGTCCGTGTACGCGTACAGTCGGACTGCGAGCAGCTTCACCGTCTCCTCGACCGGTCCGACGATCACGAAAAAGAAGAGGACGAGACCGAGGAAGCCGAGCGGCTCGAAGTACGGCTGTGCGACGCTGTTGAGGATCGCCGCGAACGTCGCGGTCAGGATCGAGAGGAGAAACGTCGCGACGAGCAGCGAGAGCGGCTCGCCCGTGGTGACATCCGAGACGTACACGTACGCGGCGAGCCCGAACGCCGGGATCGCCGAGAGCCCGACCAGCATCGCGACGGCGGGATCGAAGAGGAGCCCGAGCCCGAACGAGCCGAGGATGAGAAGGAGCGCGATGAGCGCGACAGCCACGACCAGCACCTTCGCCGACCGAGTGATGAGCCAGTACAGCGCGACTGAGAGCCCGTCGAGAGAGGTCCGCTCCTCCCACGTGGCGATGTCGTAGAGGTCGCGGTCGTCGTCCGCGCGGGACTCGACCGGATCCGACCGGGATGGCATGCTGTTGGGTTCGGACTGGGGTAACTTAAGCCGTGGCAGGCGCCGGGCCGGAATCGCCCTCGAACCGTGTTCCCGAGCCGATGGAGTTGAAACCGCGGCCCCCGAACGAACCGTATGCACTTCGACGGGCGGACGCAGCAAGCGCTCAGCGAGGCGGGAGTAGACACGGAATCGATCGCCGAAATATCCGACCGCGTCGCCGAGTTGGTCGGTCACGACGCCGACCGGCTCGACGAGTTCTTCGCGGCCGACGGACCGTTCTACTCGGATATGGAGCTGGCACACAGCACGGCCGAAACGCAGAAGCATCCGACCGCCAGCGTGGAGCTGTTCACCCACGGGAGCGACCTCCGCGGGTACCTCTCGCTGGACGGATGGGGAGTTCCAGTCGAGGGAGGGCGAGTGCTTCGGACCGCGGACGAGGCGGCCGACGGCGACGCAGACGAGCGCGACGAGCGACCCGTCCTCGTCGAACTCTCGCTGGGACCGACGATTCACGATCGAGTCCGCTTCGCGCGGGACGGTGGCGAGCTATGACCGGCAGCGACGTCCACGTGCGAGGAATCTACACCACGGCACTCACCCGACTCCTGCTGGAGGCGGGCCACGAGGTCGTCGACCCGTCGCCGCCGATCCAGCGGCGGTTCGACGCCTCCTTCGCGAACGCGGCGCCCGACGTTCGAGTGTCGACGACGGCCGACCGTCAAGGCGTGGGCGCGAGCGGCGGTCCGGAAGCGGTCGGCGCCGTCCGCGATCTGCTGACCGGCGTGGGAGTCGACGCGCTGGCGTGGCCCGACTCGACACCGCCCGGCGCCGTCCTCGACGGCGAGGTGGCCGAGACGCTCGGCGGCGGCGCCGTCGTGTCGCTCCGGAGTGGGACCGGTGACGACGGAGCAGACGGAGGCGGCGCTTCGAGAACCGTCGCGGGATATCTCCCGTACGGGAGCGTCGACGACCGTATTGAGACGGGCGACGCGGTCCGCGTGCAGGTCCGCGAGTCGACGGCGCCGTGGGTCGACCGACGGCCCGAGTTGTCCGGTAAGCTGCGTGCTGCCGGCGGGCTCGTCGCGCTCGAACCCGGCTCCGGGACGCGCGTTGACGTCCGAGACGACGAGGCCGGTCGAGAGCTGGCGGGAATGGTCGACCTGCTCGGACTGGAACCGCCGGACGGCTGGCGAGCCGTGTGGAAACCTCCCGCGGTCGACGCGGGGACCGACGAACTGGAGTCGGGACTCGCGCGCGCGGTCGATGCCGCCGAGGGGCTCGACGCGGCTATCGACGCCGCGGGCGGAACCGGAGCTCTCGACGGTTCGGGTTCGATCCGAGAGGAACCGTTAGCGACGCCGAACGCGGGCGTCTGGGTGTGGTTCGGGCGCGAGAGCCGGTTCGCGCTCGACGACAAGCGGCGCGAGGTGACCGCGACGATGCCCGGGCACCACCGCGTGAAAGCGGGAACGGCCGACGCGTCCGCGGGCGTCGACCTCGCGGAGGCGTTGTGTGAGCCCGCCTCGGACGCCGCGTTCCCCTTCGCGGTCGTGACCGACGCGTTCGGGCCTGCAGCGGGCGACGCGCTCAGATTGGAACACGGGAAGCCCGACGGGCGGCTGATCACCCTCGGCGAGGGGACGGTGACCGCGGTCGAGGGAGACGGGTCGGTCACCGTCGAGCGGGAGATGACTGGCGGCGGCACCTACGACGGGTTGGAGGTGCCGCGCGAGGCCGGCGACGTCGCGAAGACGAGCCTAAAAGAGGGCCGATGGTGGTATCCGACGACGTACCGCGGGCGAGACGGAACGGTGCGGGGAACGTACGTCAACGTCTGTACGCCCGTGGAGATATTCCCCGACGCGGCGCGGTACGTCGATCTCCACGTCGACGTGATGAAACACGCGGACGGGACCGTCGAGCGCGTCGACGACGATGTCCTCCGGGAGTCGGTCGCGGCGGGCGATACGCCGGAGCCGCTCGCCGAAAAAGCCCGGAGCGTCGCGGCGGCTCTGGAGAACGCATTATAAAGAAAAAGCGGCGTCGATCCAGCCGGCCGTCAGAAGTGACCGGCGGTCTCCGTCTCGTGTTTGAGCTCGCCGCCGCGGCCGCCCTCGACGGTCGACGCGCCGTTGTCGCCAGAAGAAGCCGAGCGAACCGTCACGTTCGTCACCTCGTCGAAATCCATGATCAGGTCGCGGCGGATGTTGTCTGCGGTGATGTTCGAGATGCCGCAGCCGGAGCAGGTGCCGCCGAGCTCGACGACGACTTCGCCGCTCTCGGGGTCCGCCTCGCGGACGACGCTGGTGCCGCCGTGCATCTGGATGATCGGCATCTGCCCGACCATCCACTGCTCGACTCGTTCTGCGAGGCTCTCGTCGCTCATTGCTCTCACTTCGCACCCGAACATATGGAAGCTTGCGGTTTACGAGCGGCGCGTACGACCGAAACGAACTGTGTCATCGTCGTTGTGGAGGGAGCGTCCCGACGGGTCGGCAGGATTCTCTCATCGAAGAGAGAGAGGCCGACTACGTATCAGGGTCGTCTCTCTGGTCCCGCTGATCCGGATCGGCCGGTACGTCCGGCTCCGTGGGGCCGCCGGCGTCACTGGCCGCGTCCGATCTGCCTGACTCACTGGCCGCGTCCGATCTGCCTGACTCGCTCGGCAACAGCGTGGGGTCCGCAGGGTCGTCCCCGTGCATCGAGTCGTCGCGTTCGAGCACGTACAGGAGAGGCCCGAGTGCGGCCAACACGAGCACGCCGGGAATCGGCGCGTCGGGAACGAGCAGTGCGGTGACGAGCGCGACACCGGATGTAATAATGATGAACGCGGCCCACAGCGACGGCGATCCGAGGTCGACGCCGACGCGAGAGGCGTCGCGATAGACAGCGGCGGCGATAATTGCGATGACGCCGGCGGCGACGCCGCCGCCGATCGCAGTGGCGATAGACATACGATCGGTTCGGCCGAGACGCGAAAAAGGGTGTCGTGACGTCGGATACCTATTCCATGGTGAGGAACCGGGCTGCGTATCCGGGTTTTCCCTGCCGAGGCGTCACGACGATGAACGACTTCGCCGGCAGATCGGTGAGTCGCTGCGGGAGCGTCGCCAGCGACCGGTCCCAGCCGACGCTTCCTTTTCGGGGGGAGATGGGCATGACTAGGTCGTGTTCGTCGGTTCGCTCTCCGAGCGTCTCAACGAGCGCCGACCAGTCGCGACACGACGAGAACGATCCCTCTAGTTCGGGGTCGACCATCGCAAACAAGCGCTCGTACTGCTGAGGATTCCCGCCGACGACGTACACGTGGAGTTCGGCTCCGAGCCGATCGGCGAGCCGTTTGACGACGTGAACCGCCTCGTAGAACCCCTCGTGGTGGTCGACTCCGGGCGGCGCGACGACGAAGATCCGTTCGGTCGTGTTGATCGGAAAGCCGAGCCGCGACACGAACACCGGGACCGTTGTTCGACTGAGCACCTGATCGATGATACTGCCGAACACGCGGTTGCTCAGCGACCGCTGTGCGTCCCACCCCATCACGATCATCTCGGCTTGGGTCTCCGTGCTCGCTCGGACGATCCCGGAGGCGATACTGTGGTTGACACGCGTCTCCGTCCGTGCCGGAACTTCCGCGGCGTCGGCGATCTCCCCGGCGTTCTCGAGGCTCGCCTCCGCCTCTGCGACCGCCTCCTCTGAGTCTCGGGAGCCGTTCGGTTGGACGACCGTGAGGAGGTGGATCGGACTCTCCGGTCGTTCGTCTTTGAGCGTGAACGCGAGCTCTAAGAGGTGCCGCTGCCGGTTTGCGTCGGTCGAAAGCGGGAGCAGAATCCGCGGATCGACGGAGCCGGAGTCAGTGGGCTCGATATCGTCTTCGAGCGCCAGTTGTGTCCCGTATCGCTCGGTGAGCCACGGGCTGAGAACGGCCGCAACGAGCATCATCACGACCACGGCGTTGAGCACGTCCGCACCGAACAGCCCGGCATCGAATCCGACGAGGGTGATCGCCAGCGCGGCCGCCGCTTGCCCGATCGAGAGTCCGGTTATCACCCCGGTCTCGTTTCGGCCGTATCCCTGTATTCGTCCGACGAAACCGGCTGCAGCGGTTTTCGTGACGATCATCGTCGCGATGATGACGGCGGCGACGAACAGCGTTCGCGGGCCGTCGAGGATGACTCCCGGGTCGACCAGCATACCGACGTACAACAGAAAGAAGGGAACGAACAGCGCGTTTCCGACGAACTCGATCCGGTTCATCAGGGGGCCGCCTCGCGAGACCAGGCGATTTAACGCGATTCCGGCGACGAACGCGCCGAGAATGTCCGAGAGGCCGAGCAGCTCTGCAAAGCTGGCTGCACCGAAGATCGCGGCCGCGACCAGGAGGAACTCGAAGTAGCTCTCCTGGCTCGTGTTTCGGAAGAACCACCGAGCGATCGGTGGCAGAATGAGCCAGATACCGACGAAGAGGACCGCTATCGACGCGAACACTTGGCCGAACAACAGCAACGTCAGCTCCCCGTCCGCCTGGCCGAGCACGATTGCGAGGACGATGAGCGCCAGCGTGTCGGTGAAAAGGATCCCGCCGAAAACGGCGGTCACCGCGCGGTTCTTCGTCACGTCGAGCCGGTTGACGACGGGGTATGCGAGCAGGGTGTGCGAGGAGAACACCGCCGAAAGCAGGAACGAGGCCCACAGATCGAGTCCGAGCACGTAAACGCCGACCGCAGAGCCGACGGTAAACGGGAGAAAGAAGCTCACCAGACCGAACAGCGCGGCGTTCTCGGGAGCGGCAAGGAATCCCCGAAGGTCGAGTTCGAGACCGACGGTGAACAGCAGATAGACGAGGCCGACGTTACCGAGGAGAACGATCGCGTCGGTCTCCGCCAACACGCCGGTTCCGTTCGGACCGAGCGCCGCGCCGACGAGAACGATGCCGACGATCCCGGGGAGCCCGGCCCGTTCGATAAGCATCGGTGCGATCAGGAACGTGGTCAGCGCGATGGCGAAGACGATGACGGGCTCCTCGATCGGGAGCGGGGGAAGGCCCGCGGTGAGTGACACCTCACGGAGCGCCGGACTGGTCGAGCCGAGCGACAGGGATGAGAGGGGCTGCACGAGCGTCGAGAACGGTGTCAGGAGAGTCATTAGTGTCGTGTGTCGAATCGTGGGCGAAGTGTAGTTGAGAGAGAGCCGCGGTGGATGTCATCGTGCGTGGGCCGGGCAACCCCGGTCGAGTGACGCCGATGAAAGAGCAGGTCGGGCGAACGAAAGCCCGTTACGGCGCCTCGCCGGTCTCGATACTGAACGAATCGCGTGGATACGCGACACAAGTCAGCGTGTACCCGTCGTCCAGCTCCGCCTCTTCGAGCATCTGCTGATTATCGTGCTCGATGAAGTCTTCGGAGGGGCCGTCGGGGATGTGGCCGGCACAGGAGACGCACTGCCCCTGTCGGCAGGCGTACGGGAGGTCCCATCCCTCGTCTTCGCCCTGGTCGAGGATCGTCTCGTTGTTGGCGAGCTCGATCGTCGTCCCCTGTTTGACGAACTCGACCTCGTAGTACTCGATCTCGTCTTCCGGGATGTCGGCGGGGCCGGTGCTCGCCGCGCTCCCGTCCTCCAACTCACCACCCTCACCGTCGCCTCCGGCGGGAATCGCGCCGCCACCGCCACCGCCGCCGATCGCTCGGTTTCCGGGCTCCGGGAAGTCAATTTCGGGGACGGCAGCCGCGCGTCGCTCAAGCACCTCGTCTGAGATGTCCGTCGTCGGTTCCCACCCCGTCCCTTTCAGTGAACTGACGAAGACGATGAGCAGGGTCACGATGGCCGCGATCGCGATCGCCGGCGGGTTCACGATCGTCGCGACCACGATCGCCAGTGGGTTCAGCATACAAACGGATATGAAGAGGTGGTTTAAGGCCGTTTTGATCGGTCCAACCCCATGAGAGCGGTAACGGAGGGTGGAGTCGAGCGCCGTACCCGAAATGACCCGCGATCCGTCGGTCGATCGCCGCGGCGGAGCGGTCCATTTATCGGCCGAGCGGTCGAGTAGACGGCCATGCAAGTGAAATCTCGACATCACCTCCGGAGCGATGACATCCAAGGGATCCGCGAGGCGGTCGCCGACCACCTCGGCGTCGATATCGACGGCGATACCTTCGAATCGGTCGAGTTCGTCAGTGCGCGCTACGAGCTCGTCTTGGTCGACGGCGAACCGGCCGTCTTCTACGTCGACGACGACGAGCCGTTCCTCACCGTCCGTGGCGCAAACGACTACGAGCCCAGAACGGGCGTCGTCACGGTCGATGCCGGCGCCGTCTCGTTCGTCTCCGACGGCGCCGACGTGATGCGACCCGGGATCGTCGAGGCGGACGACGCGATCCGCGAGGGTGACCTCGTCGCGATCGCCGAAGAGACCCATGGGAAGGTGTTGGCGGTCGGGCGCGCGCTCGTCGACGGTGACGACATGGTCGGTGAGAGCGGGAAGGTCATCGAGTCCATTCACCACGTCGGTGACGAGCTGTACGAATTCTCCGTGTGAATAACCTCGGGGTCAAGCCCCGAGGCTTCCTGCTTCGATGACGCGCTTTGCAGACACCGAATGGGTGTCCGCAGGGAGCGCAGTCTCCACAGGCGTTGACGAGAGCGCAGCTCTCGTCCGCACATCAGAATCGCCTTGCGATTCTGAGGACGTTGATTCGGGCCATCCCAGCCCTAATTCAGAAAGGCCTCTCTGCAAGACGTTCAATGCCGCGTTCGCATCACGATCACATACAAAACCACACGACGGACAGGAGTGTTCACGAATCCACAGCGGTTTCGCTGTGTCCGCGCCACAGGACACGCACTCTTTGGTCGTCCCTCGCGGATCGACTTGCACGACGTGAGTGCCGTACAGCTCCCCCTTGTATTCGAGGAGTGTGGTGAACTGTCGCCACGCCGCATCCTGCTTGTTGCGGGCGTTCCCGTCGCCTTGTAGCATCCCTGCCACGTTCAGGTCTTCCACGAACACTGCGTCGTACTCTTTGACGAGCCACGTCGTGATCTTGTGCTGGTAGTCCAGCACCTTCCGCCGGATATGACGCTTGACTTTCGCCACTTCCCGGCGTTGGTTCTCGTAGTTGTTCGACCCCTTCTGCTTGCGAGACAACTTGCGTTGTTCGCGTTTGAGTCGGTCGTATTCGTCTTCGAGGTCAAGCCAATCCACGGTCGTCCCGTCCGACGTGTGGATGTAGTTCAGGATGCCAAGGTCAATCCCAACGCTGTTGCTCGTGTCGAGCGCATCCACGTCGGGTTTCTCGGGTAGGTTGGCGTCGTCGGTTTCGAGTCCGAAGGAGACGAACCACTCCCCGGTCGTCTCCTTTTTGACCGTGACTTCTTTAATCTCCGCTTTATCCGGGATTTTGCGGTGGTAGCGAATGCGAATGTCACCGATTTTGGAGAGTTCTAACGTCGCACGTCGGCCACTCGTGTTTTTGAGCTCGAAGCCAGACTGCGAATACGTCATACTCTGATACTCCACCGGCGACTTCCACTTGAGCATCCCGACCTTTCGACCGCTCTTTTTCTTCTGAGAGAGGTTCGAGAGGTTCTGATAGAACCGCGTGACGGTTCGCTGGAGTGCTTTCGAGTGAGCCTCTTTGAACACCGGATACTCGTCTTTCCAGTCGGTGAGGCGGTCGTGATGCTTGTAGGCCGACCCAACGTTGTCGGTGTCTTTGCGGTTCGTGTATTCGTACCGTGTGGAGTTGTACGCTTGGCGATGAACGTCAATATGATGTTCCAGTCGCTCCGCTACCTCTTGTGTCGGATAAGCGTGGTAGCGGTGACTGTATTCCATTGCTGTCTACCTAATTACAGTGTGTCAACTTAATGGATTGTGTCGCTGCATGTCGGATTCAACCCCGAGGTCAAGCCTCGGGGCATTCTCCTTGCATTCTGTAAAGACGGCTGCTTCGGAGAGCGCATATTTTAATCGGCTCGACCGTGACGGCAGTTGTAATGACCAAGATCGGGGTGTTGAGCTACAACGTTCGCTACGCCAATCGCGGCGACCACCACGACGCGTGGCACGACCGCCGTGACGCCGTCGCGCGGCTCGTTCGGTTCCATCAACCGGATATCGCCGCCTTTCAGGAACCGGTTCCCGAGCAGCGCCGCGACCTCCGCGAACGGCTCCCGAGCTACGAGTTCGTCGGCCGTGGCCGCAACCCGGGCGGCGATGGCGAGGGATGCCCGATCGCAGTCGACGCCGATCGTTGGGAGGTCGTGGACGACGGCACGTTCTGGCTCTCGGAGACGCCCGAAGAGCCGTCGACCGACTGGAACGCGGCCCATCCGCGGATCGCGACGTGGGTCCACGTTCGAGGGGTATCGACGTCTGGCGAGACCGCGACGAACGAGCCTGGAAGCGACCTCGCAAGCGACGCTGCAACCGCCACCGCAGCACCGGCGTTCCTGCTCATCAACACGCACTTCGATCACGTGAGCGCGCAGGCCCGGCGCGAGTCCGCGCGCTTGCTCCGCGACCGGCTCACAGCGCTCGCGAGGAGCGTATCGACTGCGACCGCGGGCGTGCAAAGCGGAGCGAACGGGCGAGAAGACGAAGGAAAAGCCGGAGACATCGACTCGATGCTCCCCGTCGTCTTCGTCGGTGACCTCAACTGCACGCCGGGATCGGTTCCACACCGGGTGCTCCTCGGCGACGACCCCGAAACGGCGGACGCGGCGGATCGCGACAGAGCCGACGCCGGGACGACCACCGCTGGCACGAGCGACCCCGACGCGACGGGGGACCCCCAACCGATCGACCTCCGCGACGCGGCCGCCGCCGCCGACCTCCGTCACGGTCCCGAGACGAGTCTCACCGACTTCGCGCGGCTGATCGACGGGCGGCGAATCGATCACGCGCTCGTCTCTCCGGCGTTCGAGGTCGAGGCGTTCGCGACCCTCGCCGACCGCGACGACCGCGGACGCTACCCCTCCGACCATCTACCGATCCTCTCGCGGCTAGAGCTGTAGGAAAGCCGTGCCGCCGCTGTCGCCGTACCACACTTCGCCGTGCGAACAACGGTTCACTCCTCGTCGTCCGCGTACTTCTCTAACACCATCTCGTAGCCGCGCTTGGCCGTCTCGTACGTCTCGCGGAGGTCTGCGATCGGCGTTTCGGTGGCGTCGACGCGGAGGTCGTTGTAGTACGGGTCCTCCGTCTCGTCGCCTTCAGTCGTCACCACCTGCAGCGCCGCTGATTGAACCGGGAGGTCGTCGCGTTTGTCGCCGCCGGCCGCGTGGCCCGCTGCGAGCGCATCGACCAGTCGCTCCGCGAGCGGCGCCTCGCCGTGCGCGTCGGACTCGTAGGCGGCCGCGGTGTCGTCTATCACGGCCTCACCGGTGAGCAGGTTGCCGGCGACGGTGTAGTTCTCGCCGACGACGTGGCCGTACCACTCTTGACACTCGTCGCCAGAGAAGGCGAAGGTCCCGTCGGCGTCGACGCCGTGGAGCTGACGCTGGTCTCGACCCTCGTCGGCGTTTAAAAGGGCCTCCAGCGCGTCGGCGACGGCGAGTCCGTCGCCGAGGTACTCGATCCCCTTCCGCCCGAGCTCGACGTTGACGAGCGACTGAGTGGCCACCGCACCGTCCGCCGAGGCGAACGGGCACAGCGTCCCGACCCCGGGCAACCGCGTCGTCACCGCCACGCCGTATCGGAGCTGGTCGTCGCCGGTGTCGTCGGTGTACCGCTCGCGAACGCAGATACTGAACGTCACGTCCGTGCTGCGTGATCGAGCGCCAAAAGAGTGCGCACCGGGGGCGATGGTTCCGGTTTCCCGCGAGGCGCCGGAAGCACCGCTTTCGGTTGCCCCACGACCGCCGGAAGCGACGGTCGATTTCACGCCGTTCGGGTGGAGAAACGGGTTTCGGTTTCATCGCCAGTAGGGTGTCAAAAACACCGCGTACGAGACCCATAACCGCTGGAACCGGAGGTATCTTCTCAAAAATGGTGCATGCCAATAGGCGACATACTTATCAGTGAGAAAGCCTCCCATACATATAGCCTCGGTTACGGGCGAACGGCGACCGACCACGGGTCGTCCTCGACGACAGCGGCGTTCGCGGCTCGATGAGCCGTCGTTTCAGGCACGCAGAGCCGTGCCGCCGCGCGTCGGAGGTGATCCGCTATCGTGTCGAGCCGACTTGTCCGTCCGAGAGACGTGATACAATGTCAGACCGACACACCCTCGAACGGCTCAGCGAGGAATACCGGACGAACGTCCCGGACGACCTCCGGGAGTCCAGCTCGTTCGACTGGTACCTCGATGCGCTGTACGAGGATCCCCGAATTGCGCGTAACGCCCACCAGCGCGTCGCCGATATGTTCGACCACTACGGGACGCGATACGACGAGGAACGCGGCGTCGTGGAGTACGCACTCGCCGCGGACGACCCGCTCCACGACGGCGAGAACGTCTTCTACGGCCGAGAGGTCCACGAGTCGATACACGAGTTCGTCAACAAGGTGAAATCCGGCGCCCGCGGGCTCGGGCCCGAAAAGCGGATCAAGCTCCTCTTGGGCCCCGTCGGCTCCGGGAAGTCGCACTTCGACTGGCTCACCCGCCGCTACTTCGAGGCGTACACCCGCGAGGCGGCCGGCCGGATGTACACCTTCCGCTGGGTCGACCTCTGTTCGGTGATCGACGACCAGGACCCCGGCGACGACGTCGTGCGCTCACCGATGAATCAGGACCCCCTCGTGTTGCTCCCGCAGCCGCAACGCGACGCGGTGCTCGACGACCTCAACGAACGGCTCGACGCGCCGTACACCCTCCGGAACGACCAACATCCGGATCCCGCCTCGGAGTTCTACTTAAATAAGCTGCTCGCGCACTACGACGACGACTTGGCGACGGTCCTCGACAGACACGTCGAGGTCGTCCGCCTCGTCGCTGACGAGAACCGCCGAGAGTGTATCGAGACGTTCGAGCCGAAAGACAAGAAGAACCAGGACGAGACGGAGCTCACCGGCGACGTCAACTACGCCAAGCTCGCCGTCTACGGCGAGTCCGACCCGCGCGCGTTCGACTACGCCGGCGCGTTCTGTAACGCGAACCGCGGGCTGTTCTCCGGCGAGGAGCTCCTCAAGCTCCAGCGGGAGTTCCTCTACGACTTCCTCCACGCCTCTCAGGAGTCGACGATCAAGCCCAAAAACAACCCCCGGATCGACATCGATCAGGTGATCGTCGGCCGGACGAACATGCCGGAGTACCGCGAGAAGACCGGCGACGAGAAGATGGAGGCGTTCAACGACCGCACAAAGCGGATCGATTACCCGTACGTGTTGGAGTACGAGAGCGAGTCGGAGATATACGGGAAGATGCTCGACAACGCGGACGTGCCGAACGTCCACGTCGAGCCGCACACGCTGGAGATGGCCGGGCTCTTCGGCGTGCTCACTCGGTTGGAGAAGCCGACCGACGAGACCGTGAGCCTCCTCGATAAGGCGAAGGTGTACAACGGGGAGCTGGAAGACGAGGAGATCGACCGCCGAAAGCTCCGGGAAGACGCCGCCGAGCGAGCCGACATCGGCGAGGGGATGGACGGCGTCTCTGCGCGGTTCATCGGCGACGAGATCGCCGAAGCGATCATGGACGCCACCCACCGGGACCGCGATCACCTCTCGCCGCTGTCCGTCTTCGATCACTTCGAGGCGAACCTCGGCGGTCACGGCTCGATCGCTGCCGACGACCTCGACCGCTACGAACGGCTGTTAGAGACCGTCCGCGAGGAGTTCCGCGAGCGCGCCATCGAGGACGTGCGGCACGCGTTGGCGTACGACGTCGACGAGCTTCGCCGGCAGGGAGAGAAGTATATGGACCACGTGATGGCGTACATCGACGACGCCACCGTCGACGACGAGCTCACCGGCCGCGAAACCGAGCCCGACGAGACGTTCATGCGCGCGGTCGAAGAGCAGCTCGACGTCCCCTCGGACCGCAAGGACGACTTCCGGCAGGAGGTGTCGAACTGGGTCTCGCGACGGGCCCGCGAGGGGCGCGGCTTCGACCCGCGAGAGAACGACCGCCTCCGGCGCGCGCTCGAGCGCAAGCTGTGGGAGGATAAGAAGCACAACATCAACTTCTCGGCGCTCGTCTCCGCGACCGACCTTGACGACGAGGAACGGAGCGCCTGGGTCGACGCCTTAGTCGATCGCGGCTACTCGGAAGGCGGTGCCGCAGAGGTGTTAGAGTACGCGGGCGCGGCCGTGGCCCGCTCGGAGATCGAGAACGGGAACTGAGATGACCGATCGAGATCACCCCGACGGCGACGCGTTCGTCCGCGATGCCAACGAGGTCATTCGAGGCGCCTACGACCCGCCGATGAGCCTCGACGAGTACGTGGACCGAGTCCTGAAGAATCCGGTCGCGGCCGCCTCGGGCGCGCGATACATCCTCGCGGCCGTCGAGTCACAGGGAACCCGTGAGGTCCGCGAGCGAAGCGAACTGGTAGAGCGGTACCGCTTCTTCGACGACCCGTTCAACGACGGGGAGCACGCCGTGCTCGGCAACACCGCCGCGCTCAACGCGTTCGTCGACGACCTCCGAGCCGCTGCATCGGGCCGCGGCAACGACGAGACCATCGTCTGGATCGACGGCCCGACGGCGACCGGAAAATCCGAGTTCAAGCGCTGTCTCGTGAACGGGCTCCGAGAGTTCTCGAAGACCGACGCCGGTCGACGGTACACGGTGGAGTGGAACGTGACGGGCGCGGGGACTGGATTCGGTTCCGGCGGCAGCGAGCGGTCGCTGTCGTACGGCGAGGGCGGGGACGCCGCGGCGTGGTACCGCAGCCCGGTACAGACCCACCCGTTATCCGTCTTCCCCGGAGATGTCCGCGAGGAGATCGCCGATGCCGTCGACGACGACGCGTATCCGATCGCGGTCGACGTCGATCTCGATCCGTTCAGCCGCGAGGCGTACGACCGGTTGGAGTCGGTGTACCGCGACGAGGGGCGCCGCGACCTGTTCTCGGCGATCACTGACCGCGACCACCTCCGCGTGACGAGCTACGTCGTCGACGTCGGCGAGGGGGTCGGCGTCCTCCACGCGGAAGACGACGGGAGTCCGAAAGAGCGGCTCGTCGGCTCGTGGATGGGCGGGATGCTCCGCGAACTCGACTCGCGCGGGCGGAAGAACCCGCAGGCGTTCAGCTACGACGGCGTGCTCTCGCAGGGGAACGGCGTCGCGAGCGTCGTCGAGGACGCCAGCCAGCACGCCGACCTCCTGCGACGGCTGCTCAACGTCCCCGACGAGCGGCGGGTGAAACTCGATAAGGGGATCGGAATGGATCTGGACACGCAGCTGATCATCATCTCGAACCCGGACCTCGATGCAGAGCTCGACCGACACGCCGAGCGAGAGGGCGCCGATCCGCTGAAGGCGCTGAAGCGCCGGCTCACGCGCCACGAGTTCCGATACCTCACGAACCGGCGGCTCGAAGCCGAGCTGTTGCGTCGCGAAGTCGCGGGCGTGAGCGGACTCCCGACTGTCGACGGCGTGTCAAGCGCCGACGAGCCCGGGACAGCGAGAGCCACCGGAGAAGCCTCCGGCAAGCGCAACCGCCGGGCCACCGACCGCGACCGTCGAAGCGCTGCCCGCGATCGCCAGACCGCCGCCCCGCTCACCGTCGAGGTTCGAGGCGATGACGGGACCGTGGCCGAGCGCGAGCTTGCGCCCCACGCCGTGGGCGCTGCAGCGTTATACGCGGTCGTTACGCGGCTCGACGCCGACGACCTTCCGGAAGAGATCGATCTCGTCGAGAAGGCGGAGCTGTACGAGGCGGGAGCGATCCGCCGCGACGCACCGGACGGCGACGGCGAAGAGCGGATCGCGATCGGCGACGTCGATGTCGGCGACGGCGACGGCCGAAACGGGATTCCAGTCACCTACACGCGGGACGTGATCGCCGACTTACTCGGGGCGGACGCCGACCGAAGCCATCCCGAGCTGCCGGTCGAGCGGGTGATCACGCCGACAGACGTGCTCGACGCGATGGCCGACGGACTCGCCGACGCACCGGTGTTTTCGCGCGCGGAGGTCGCCGAGTTCGAGAGCCGACACGCACCCGTCGCCGAGCGCGTCCGCAAACACCAGCGTTCCGACGTCATAGACGCGGTTCTCGCGGAGGTGACCGTCTCGGAGTCGACCGTGGCCGAGTACGTCGAGCACGTGTACGCGTGGGACGCCGACGAGCCAGTTGAGACCGAGCACGGGCCGAAAGCGCCCGACGCGCTCGCGATGAAAGTGTTCGAGACGGAGACCCTCGGTCGGTTCGACGACGGAGACTACCGGGGCACCGAACCGAGGCGAACGGTCGCCGAGTTCCGGCGCGATCGGGTAATCCGCGCGCTCACCCGGTACGCGTGGCGAAACCGCGGCGACGAGTTCAGCGTCGACGACGTCGAGCTCGGCGAGATCCCCGAGCTGCGCGAGGTGTTGGCGTCGAACGACCTCGCCGACGTGAGACGGCGGTTCCCGGAGCTCGACCCCGCGGAGTGGGCCGATCCGCCCGCGGACACCGAGACGGCCCGCGTGAAAGCGGAGACGGTCGATCGGCTGGTCGCAGGCGAGTACAGTCCCGCGTCGGCCGAGCTGACGAGCCGCGCCGTGATGGACGAGCTCCGAGACGAGTGGGACGAGTTGGCGGCGGACGGAGGTGATTCCGCATGGGACTAACCGACGACCGCGAGCGCTTCCGCGAGGTGGGTGAGCGACGCCGCGAGGACCTCTCGGAGTTCATCAGCCACGGCGACCTCGGCGGCTCCGCCCCGGACCGAGTTCGGATTCCGATCAAGATCGTCGACCTCCCCGAGTTCGAGTACGACAAGCGCGAAGCCGGCGGGGTCGGCCAAGCGAAAGGCGGCCAGCCGCAGCCCGGCCAACCGGTCGATCCCGAGCCGGGCGACGGAGATGATCAGGGAGATCCCGGCGAGGAAGGTGGGGACCACGAGTATTACGAGATGGATCCCGAGGAGTTCGCGCGCGAGCTCGACGAGGCGCTCGGGCTCGACCTCGAGCCGAAGGGAAAGCGGGTGGTCGAGGAGGTGGAAGGCGATTTCACCGATACCGCCCGCGCCGGACCGAAGGGGACCCTCGACGTCGATGAGTTCTTCAAACGCGGGCTGAAGCGACACCTCGCGACCGACTTCGACGGCGAGTACGTCCGGGAGGGGTTGTTCGTCGCCGGTGCCGGCATCGACGACGTGTTCGCGTGGGCGCGTGCGAACAGCGTCCCCGTCTCTCGGGCGTGGATCGCGGACGCGGCGGCGACCGTCAGCGAGGAGCGCGGCGAGCCCGTGGAAGCGCTCGACCGATGGGAGAGCTTCGACGAGCTGGACGCCGAGCGCGACCCCGAGCCGGTGAGCCAACGGATCCGCCGAGAGGGTATCGACACGGTTCCCTTCCGTCGGGAGGACGAGCGATACCGCCACCCGGAGGTGATCGAGAAGCGCGAGCGCAACGTCGTCGTCGTCAACGTCCGGGACGCCTCCGGCTCGATGCGCGAGACGAAACGCGAGCTCGTCGAGCGGGTGTTCACGCCGATGGACTGGTATCTGACCGGGAAGTACGACGCCGCGGAGTTTCACTACGTCGTCCACGACGCGGAGGCGTGGGAGGTCGACCGCGAGTCGTTCTTCGGGATCCAGTCCGGCGGCGGCACCCGGATTTCCAGCGCGTACGAGCTCGTCGCGGAGATCCTCGAGGAGTACCCGTACAATGAGTGGAACCGCTACGTGTTCGCCGCGGGCGACTCCGAGAACTCCGGCAGCGACACCACGCAGTCGGTGATTCCGATGATGGAGTCGATCGACGCCAACCTCCACGCGTACGTGGAGACCCAGCCCGGGGGCTCCGCACCGAACGCCCGCCACGCCGACGAGGTCGAGGCGGCGTTCGACGACGCCGACAACGTCGCGGTTGCGCGAGTCTCGGACGCCGACGACGTCACCGACGCGATCTACGAGATTCTCAGCACCGAAAACGAGGCGGTCGAGAACGACCGCGGCGGCTCGGAAGGCGGCCGACGAGCCCAGACTGACGGCGGTGAGAACCGATGAGAGACGACCGCGTCGAGGCAAAACGAGCGGCCGAGAGCCTCGATAAGCCGGCGAAAGAGGCGCGCGCCCTCGCCGAGCGGCTCGGTCTGGAGCCGTACCCGGTTCGGTACTGGATCGTCGATCACGACGAGATGAACGAGCTGATCGCGTACGGTGGCTTCCAGCGGCGCTACCCACACTGGCGGTGGGGGATGAACTACGAGCGCCAGCGGAAGACGGACCGCCACGGGCTCGGAAAGGCGTTTGAGATCGTCAACAACGACGATCCCGCGCACGCGTTCCTCCAGGAGTCGAACGCGCCCGCCGACCAGAAGGCGGTGATCACCCACGTGGAGGCGCACGCCGATTTCTTCGCGAACAACCGGTGGTTCGGGCTGTACGCGGACCGCGGAGAGGACGGGCCGAACGCCGCGGCGAGACTGGAGCGGAACGCCGACCGGATCGCCGCGATCATGGATCGCCCAGACGTCGACCGCGACGAGGTCGAGCGCCTGATAGACGCCGTCTCCTCGCTGGAGGATACGATCGATCAGCACAGCTCCGTTGACGCCGCCCGCGACACCGAAACGCCCGGAATCGCCGCCGACGTCGGCGACGACGTCGAGGATCCGCTGGCGGCGATCGAAGCGCAGATCGACGAACTCGATCTGAGCGAGGCGGTGCGCCGGGACGTGTTCGACGACGAGTGGCTCGACGCTCACGACGATGTGACCGAGTTCGAGGAGCCCCGCCCGGACGTGCTCGCGTTCCTCCGCGATCACGGGAAGCGCTACGATCCCGACAGCGGGAAAGCCGTCGACCGCGAGCCGTGGGAGACGACCGTCATCGACGCGCTCCGCGAGGAGGCATATTATTTTGCGGGACAGAAGTCGACGAAGGTGATGAACGAGGGGTGGGCCACATATTGGGAATCTATTATGATGGGTGGCGAAGGGTTCGCCGGCCCCGACGAGTTCCTCACGTACGCCGACCACATGGCGCGAGTGCTCGGCTCGCCCGGACTCAACCCGTACAAGCTCGGCTTCGAGCTGTGGACCCACGTCGAACTGCGGGCCGTCCGCCGCGACGTGATCGACAAGCTGCTCCGCGTCGAGGGGGTGACGCCGGAGAACTTCCACGCGGAAGTCGACCTCGACCGAGTAGCCGAGGCGCTGCAACCGCATCCGGCAATCGCCGGCGCTGGACCCGCAACGCTCGACGAGCTGGCCGAACTCGCCGCCGCCGGCGATCCGCGAGTCGACGCGAAGACGGTCGACCGAGCGCTCTCGGCGCGGGCGGGCAGTGGTTCAAAGGCGGACACAGACACCAACGCCGACACAGAGGCGGATTCCGGGGCCGAACCCGATATCGAGCGGTACCCGTGGAAGCTGCTAACCTACGAAGGGCTTGCAGAGCGACACTACGCCCTCTCCAGGCCGGAACACCGCGGGGCGCTCCGAACCGTCTCCCGCGAGACGCTCGCCGAGCGGGCGCGGTATATGTTCGACGTCGATCGGTACGCGACGGTCGACTCGGCGCTCGCCGACGTCGATCGGACCGCCGGCTGGGAGCGCCTGTTCGAGGTCCGCGAGAGCCACAACGACGTGACGTTCATCGACGAGTTCCTCACCGACGAGTTCGTTCGCGAGCGGAACTACTTCACCTACGAGTACAGCCGGAGCGCAGAAGAGCACCGCGTCGCGAGCGTGGACGCCGACGACGTGCGCCGGAAGCTCCTCTTGCAGTTCACGAACTTCGGAAACCCCACCGTCGTCGTGCTCGACGGCAACTTCCGAAACCGCGGCGAGCTCCTCTTGGGTCACCGTTACAACGGCGTCGCACTAGACGAGGAGAGCGCGGCAGCGACCCTCGAACGCGTCTTCGAGCTGTGGGGACGACCGGTGAATCTCGCGACGATCCGCGTCGAGTACAGCGAGGAGGAGCTCCGGCGCGCCAGGCGCCGCGGACGCGAGCCCGAGGGGACCGAGGTCGGCGTCCGCCTCCAATACGACGGCGGAGCGGTGACCGAACACAACCTGGATCCGGAGATCAAAAACCGGATCGCAGCCGACGAGGTCGATTACGACACGAAGCCTGACGACTGGCTGGCGTGAGGAGTGCGGCAGCGCGTCGGCCGGAGATTCAGACGAGGTCGGCGACCATCTCCGACACCGCCTCGACTTCGTCGTCGTTGATCCCGTGGCCCATCCCCTCGTAGATGCGCTCGTCGACGTCGGCACCGAGCGCTTCCAATACCGCAGTCGTCTCGTGAACGCGCTCTTCAGGAATATGCGGGTCGACGTCGCTACAGCCGAGGAACGCAGGCGTGCCGGCGAGTGCGTCCGTCGGGTCCTCCGGGTCCTCGGCGCCCGCCGCAACGGCGTCCTTGACGTAGTCGTCGACAGCGATCGAATCACCGATGAGACCGCCGCTGAAGACGGCAACGCCGCCGTACCGCCGTGGGTTCCGCGCGACGAACTCGCTGGCGAGACAGGCGCCCTGCGAGAACCCGCCTATCAGAACGCGTTCAGCGTCGATCCCGGCGCCGATTGCTCGATCGAGCGCGCGGCCGACTGCCCGTAGTCCGGAGCGTCGGCCCGGCTCGTTCTCCGCGACCGGCGAGAGAAACGAGTTCGGATACCAGGTGTTCGCCGCCGCCTGCGGCGCGAGCAGCGCGATATCGCGGTCGCCGGTGAGCTGGTCGCCGAGCTGGAGCACGCTCCGTGCGGTCGCACCGCGGCCGTGGACCAACACGAGCGCGGCGTCTGCCTCCGCGACTGCAGTTCCGGCGGTGACGATCGGCTCTTCTCCGTGCGGGTCATCGCCTGAGTGGGGCGCGCCGCGGCTCATACGCCGACTCCCGCATCGGCGTCGGGCAGATCGTGTTTGTTGACCGGGAGACCCAACGCTTCGAGGGCGCCCGCCATGTGACGGTCCTGCGCGAAGTCCGCGCCGTCCTCCTCACGGAGTCGCTGAGCGGTGGCTAACACCTCGCCTTTGCGGCCGTCGGGTATCTCGTACTTGTCCGCGGAGAGTTCGATGACGAGCCCGTTGTTGTCCTGCGTGTAAATTGAGTGGAAGATGCCGCGGTCGAACACGTTGTATCCCTTTCCGGCCGCTTCAAGCGCCGCCATAATCTCCTCGTACTCATCGGGTTCGACGCTGAAACAGAGGTGATGGACCGCACCGGTGCCCGCCCGCTGGCCGCGTGCCGAGGGGCGGTCGTCGCTCACGAAGAACGTCAGTATTCGGTCGTCACCGGTGTCGAAAAAGAGGTGCGTCTGTGACGGGTCGTCGAGATTTGGCTGGCGCAAGACCAGCGGCATGCCGAGCAGGTCCCGGTAGAAGGCGATCGTGTCGGCCTCGTTGCTGCCCCAGACCGTGATATGGTCAGTGCCGCGAGTGTGAAACGGTGCGTCCGGTGGCTCTGTCGTGACTGGCGCCGCGTGTTCGTCGCTCATATCACGTGCTACGAGACGAACGGGCATAAAAACGGAAGGGACTACCGGGTGACCCGCTGACATCGATGTTATCCGAGTGTCGCCGAGACGAGACGGAAACGAAACGCGAAGAGTTAATTTACGAGATGGACAGTCCGGCGTATGGAGATACTCCTTCACTCCGGCGTCGAACATCCGAACACGCTTTGGATCGCAGTCACGGCGGTCATCACGTTCGCGCTCGGTGTCGGCGTTGGAGCGTACAGCCGCACGATTCGGGGACTGCTTAGCGGAGAACCGGCTGAACAGTAGCTACGACCGCTGCCAGACCGGTGGTGCGACCCCGAGTGCGCGCACGGCGGCCGGGTACGCCAACGCGATGACCAGCACGAGAACCATCGACGGAACGAATCCGAGTTCACCGGTGACGAACCGTTCGACGAGCGCTAAGGTGCCGAACATCAGCGCGAACATCACGCCCCAGTGAGGGGCGAGCTGACGGACCTTCTCCGATGTCGAAGTCATGTGGTGTAGAACGGGGAGGAAGGATATAGATTGTCGGTTAGCGATTCACCGAAGCGATCGCCGTTAGCGCAAAAACGAACGGTAGCGGCCGGCCGGAGCCGACTGGGAAAACCGCTCAGTACCGCGTCGGGATGAACGCCACACCGAGGAGCAGCACCGACGAGAGGATAGCGAGAAGTATGACGCGGAACAGTCCGCTGTTGTACTGGTTGAACTGATCGATCTCGGCTGCCTGCGCCTCATACGCGTCGATATCGGTCGTCAGCGTGAGTGTCGATGCGTCGGGGAAGTGCGCGATGTACTCCGAGCCACCGAGCGTGACTCGTTCTTCCTCTTCGAGTTCGATCGTGGTGGTCTCGACGCCGTCCCACACCACGACGACGCTGTCGGCGGTTATCTCGTCGACGGTGACGGTCTCACCGCCGTACTCAAGCGAGTCGCCGGTCTCGTAGGAGCGTTCTTCGGGGGCCGGGAAGTACTCGTCTACCGGGACGAGCGTGGTCTCACCGCTCTCGTCGGTGACAGCGACGAACTCACCGTCATCGCGCTCGACCGTCTCGTTGTCCGCGGTGTCGTCAGCCTCAAGGATCGCTTGGCGGTCGAGCACCTCAACGAGCGCGAAGGCAGTCGCCTCGTCGCCGGAGATTTCCACGCGCCACTCGCGATCGTCGACTTCGATGACGGATTCGTTTTCCCACGTTTCGGAGAGCTCTGCGGACTCCTCACGTTCGAGGACGCCGGTTATCATCGTCTGTCCGTCGTCATCCGGTTCGCTTTCCGTGATGTCGGCGACAGTGTACACCGCTCCGTTGACGTCGATCTGATCGTCCGTCGAAAGCTCAAACTCCGGGTTTTCGAACGTTATCTCTGGAGTTTCAGCCGTTACGGTGAGCACACCCGCCGCACCCGCGATGAGGACGAAGAGCGCGACGTACACGGCCACAGCGCGTCGTTGCATGATTTTAGTGTGGGTCACCCGGTGTATAACGGTTACTAAGCCGGGCTATCGAGCGGCAAACGATACTCACCAACTGGCACTCGACAGCGTTCGTTGTCAGCCACAGATAGCCGCAAACAGTCCGACCTACCGACGAACGACAAGCACGGAGAGATCGGAAAACGGCGTGTCGGCCCGCGTGTTGCCGCCGGCGTGCGCGGCGAGGTCGGCGAGGGTCGTCCGCGTGATTCGTTCGTCGGCGTGCGTGAGCCGCTCACAGACCAGTGCGGTATCGCTCGGCCGCCCACCGTGCTCAAGCAGATCCGCTGCGATATCCCCCGGCATCCAGTCGAAGGGTCGCGGTAACACCAGAAGATGCCGGCCCCCGACCGCCTCCCGGAGCCGCCGGAGATCGTCGTCGACGTCGCCGCTCTTGTGCAGCGTGACAAACGTCGCATCTTCGAACGGTGTTCGCGCTCTGCTCGCGGCGATCTGAAGCGAAGAGATCCCGGGAACGACGCGGAGGTCGATCGAGTCCCCGACCGCCTCGTCGACCGCCCGCTCGACTTTGCCGACGAACTGGTAGCCGGAGTGGTTCGGATCTCCCATTAGCATGGCCGTTCCCCGCTCCCCGCCTGCAACGCGCTCGGCAAAGGTGGTCAGTGCGGTCGCCTCGTCGCGGTACCCACACGTCAGGAGGTCGGCATCAGTTCGGTCGCGCACGAAGTCGACGACCGTTTCGAATCCGACGACGACATCGGCCGCTCGGAGCGCTTCCTCGGCTCGGGAGACGAGATACGCCGGGTTCCCCGGACCGATGCCGACGGCGTGAACAACAGCACCGTCGGCGGGTCCGTCAGTGGGTTCGGGCGTTGCCGCCGCGTAGTCGGCCGGGTCCGGCCCGGCATCAAGGTCGTACGTATCTCCGCCCTGAGTCATACGGAGTTACCGCGCTCGCGGGTCATAGGTTCCCTGCTTCGACCGGGTGTGATCGGAGTGACCACCTGAGACACCCTCGTGAGGGGAGTCGATACGCCGGATCATCGAGCTCGAGACCGTCGGGGATGCCAGCCACTGTTGACAAGTGAGCTCACATAACGAACAAGTAGTTCTGCATTATAGAAACCTAATCTTGCTTCGCCTATCGTAATTGCGAGCAGAGCGCCGATTTGCGTATCATACTGCAACAGCACTTTAATTGTGGGTGAGTAATCCCGTACAATGGCAGACCAAGAACGGGACACGCCTCCCGAAGTACTCGACAGCAAGCGCGATGCGACACGCTATCAAGTGCTTGTCGAGATCGCTGCGCGCCAACCGGCCGTAAGTCAAAACGAGATCGCTGAGGCGATCGGTGTCACCTCACAAGCCGTTAGCGACTACGTCAGAGATCTCGTCGAACACGGGTACGTCAACAAGGGTGGGCGCGGTCGGTA
The DNA here is from genome assembly GCA_001564205.1 of Nanohaloarchaea archaeon PL-Br10_U2g5. The sequence continues at coordinate 689 of LKMY01000002.1, read as the reverse complement.
CGAAGTAACGAAAGAGGGCGTTGACTGGCTGATATCTCGTACGGACAGCCTACAGACGTACCTCGACCGCGTCAGCTCCGACGTGTTAGGGAGCGTCGATGTCGACGCTGCGGTCGCGACCGGAGACGTCAGCGAGGGGAGGAAAGTCGGACTCATCATGCGAGACGGGGTACTCCACGCGAATCCCGCTGGTGGAACTGCAACGGCCGTCACCGTTACCGGCGCGAAGAAGGGCGAGGCGGTCGGAGTCACTGACTTCGAAGGAGTCGTCGATTTCGAGACGGGAGCGGTGACCGTCCTACCCGTGCCAGCCGTCACAGAGCTCGAATCGATCGAGCCCGACGCCGTCACCACGGATCCCTCCGACGAAAGCCTCCTCGCCGTCGCCGGGACTGAGGCGTACGCGCTCGTCATCCGTGCTGGCGTCTCCCCGGACATCCGGTTCGGGACCGTCGACGGTGTCGCCGAGGCCGCTGTCCGCGGACTCGATGTCCGTCTGGTCGTCACCGCCGACCAACTCCCGCAACACACGGCAAAGCTTCGGGAGGCGAACATCCCTCACGAGGTCCTCGACCCGGCGGAGATCTGATCGCGGCGCTGTAGCTGAGCGTTCAGTGTACAGTGAGCAGACCGTTTGACGAACGACTCGATTGGGCATGCTAGCGCACTGAGAAGAAGCCAAGGGCCGG
>LKMY01000045.1 GCA_001564205.1 Nanohaloarchaea archaeon PL-Br10_U2g5 | reverse complement strand
TATTCGACGACTGTCGAATAGCTAACCGACGACTGTAGACGTTCTACTGCCCGATAGACCGAAAAGATAGGAAGAACGTTAACGGCCGGGTCCGTTCCCGTGAGTGAGAGCTTTCATCACGCATGTCCGAGCACACAGACCTGATCATCGTTGGCGGAGGGATCAGCGGGGCGTCCCTCCTATATACCGTCGCGAAGTTCACCGACATCGACCACGTCACGCTGATCGAGAAGGAACGCGAGATCGCGGCGATCAACTCCAACCGGACGAACAACTCACAGACGCTTCACTTCGGAGATATCGAGACGAACTACACTCTCGAGAAGGCCGAAGAGGTCAAGCAGGGAGCAGAGCTGCTCGCCGGCTATCTCGAGGGGACCGATCCGGATCGAGAGATGCACAGCAAACGGAGCAAGATGGTGCTCGCTGTCGGCGATGCGGAAGCCGAAAAGCTCGCGCAGCGCTACCACGATGACGGGTTCGGTGACCTCTTCCCGAAGCTGCGGGAGATCGGTCGCGAGGAGATCGAGGCGCTCGAACCGAAGGTCGTCGAGGGCCGCGATCCAGACACCTCGCTGAAGGCGCTGCAGACGCCGGACGGCTACGTCGTCGACTACGGCGCGGTCGCGAAGTCGTTCGTCGACGCGGCTCGCGAGGAGGCGGGCATCGCCGTCCACCTCGGGACGACCGTGACGAACGTCGAGGAGACCGGCGACGGGTTCGGCGTCGAGACCGACGACGGCGACTTCGACGCCGACGCGGTCGTCGTCGCCGCGGGCTCACACAGCCTCCAGTTCGCCAAGGAGATGGGGTACGGCGAAGATATGTCGCTGCTACCCGTCGCTGGGAGCTTCTTCCTGGCCGACGACCTGCTGAACGGGAAGGTGTACACGCTACAGACGAAGCGACTCCCGTTCGCCGCGGTGCACGGCGACGCTGACGTCCACGACGAGAGCGTCACCCGGTTCGGTCCGACTGCGAAGCTCGTGCCGGCGCTCGAACGCGGCCATCTCTCGACCGTAAGCGACTTCCTCGACGTGTTCGGCTTCACCCCTGACTCCGCGGTAAGCTACGCCACCATCCTCTCGGACCGGATCCTGTTCCCGTACGTCGTGCGCAACCTCCTCTACGACATCCCCGCTGTCGGGAAACGGGCGTTTCTCCCGAACGTCCGGAAGGTGGTTCCGAGCGTCGGCGTCGACGATATCGAGCGCGCGAAGGGGTACGGCGGCGTCCGCCCGCAGATCGTCGACACCGACTCGAAGGAGCTGGACATGGGTGAAGCGAAGATCACCGGCGACGGAATCCTGTTCAACATCACGCCCTCGCCGGGCGCGTCAATAGCGCTCGACAACGCGATGAGAGACGCACGAACAGTGCTCGGATTCTTCGACGAGGACCACGAGTTCGACGAGGCGGCGTTCCGCGAGGCGACTATCGAGAATTTCCCGCGACGCGACGACGGGAGCGATTCGAACGCCGCTGCGGACGACGCCGTACCCCCCGCCGAAGCGGACGACTGACTTGCTCGGGACATCCGGGTCGCGCTCTACGCCGCCTTCACTCCGACGCGACCTCTCCGTCGACCGCTCTCGTGAACGCCTCCCGAAGAATGCGAATCGCCCGTCGTTTCGTCCCCTCGGGAACGAACACGAAGGGGATCGGCACGTCGAACGCGCGGTCGCCGTACAACCCCCAGTCGCCGACGGATCGGGTCGTTCCGCCGTACGCGATGGGGATATCTTTCAGCTCGTCGGGGTCGTACGCGGGCACGTACGAGCGATCGATCCACACCTCGTGGATCGGCACGTCGAGCCGCTCGGCGAGCGTCCGCTCTAACCGGTCGTCCTCCGCCATCAGCCACGTCGTGAAGGCGTCGAGGTCGCCGCCGATCCGGTCGGCGAGAGCGATCCGGTGTTTCCAACAGGTGTCCGGGAACCGCCGCCCCCGGAAGCGGTCGTACATCGACGCCAGCGTGGAGTCCGGATTGTCGCGGGCGGCGACCCGAAGCCGTTCGAGCACGGTGTTGTCGTCCAGCTCGCGATTGAGCACGCCGTCGACGGTAACCGGATTCTCACCGGTCTCGGCGGCGTACTCGCCGAGCAACGCCTGCAGGAGGCGGTTCGCGTACACGGATTTATGATGCTGCGTGACCCACATGTACAGCGCGATACGTCCTTCGAGGTAGTTGCCGATGGTCGACAGCGCCTTCTCGGTGAGCGCCAACCCCGCCTCGGGATGCGCGGTGTAGGCGTTGACCATCCGGTCGACGTCGAAGCTCAACACGCCCGCGCCGGTCATGCGGTTATCGCGGGTGATGTAGTCGAGTCGGTCGACGTCGATCGGCGAGTGGAGCAGCTGTGCGCCGACGCCGTACTGCCACGTCTCGCCGCGCTTGTACGCGAGGCTGTAGCCGAGTACGTACGCGCACACCTCGAACGGATCGACGTCGAACGCCCGCAGCGCGTCGCCGTACTCTTCCACGATGAGCACGCAGCCCAGCAGCTCGTGTGGGCTCGCCGATCGGAGCGGCTCGCCGCCGACGCCGGCCTCGTCGAAGGCGTCGACGAGCCCGGTGTCGACGACCCGCTCGCGTAACGTCGGCTCGTCGAGAAATCCCTCGGAGAGATGTGAGAACGGCGGGTGGCCGACGTCGTGGAGCAGACAGGCGCACTCTAAGGTGCGTTGGATCTCCTCGATCTCGTCGAGTGTGGCGTCCCACGTGAAGTACGACTGTCGACGGAGGTTCTCGAAGACGGTCCGCCCGAGGTGATAGACGCCGAGCGAGTGCTCGAAGCGCGTGTGGTTCGCGCCGGGATACACGAGATGCGTCGCCGAGAGCTGGCGGACGTATCGCAGTCGCTGGAACGGGCGGGTGTCGACGACGCCGTCGACGAGCGCGTCCGGCAGCTCCACGTAGCCGTGCACCGGATCCTTGATCTGTGTGGTCCCCATCGAACTGTCCGAACGACGGTGCCTCGTAACCTTCCTCTTTCGGTTCGAGACGGCTCCGTTGCGGTTAGGCCACCGCCTGCGGGAGCTCCGCGGCGCGCCGCCCGCGAGGCGTTCGCGGTGATCGAGAGCCGACCGGCCGGAGCGCGCGACAGCGGTGCGACCGGATCGGGTCCACCGGTTGCCCAATTCCGTCGGTATAAATAGTGAGAGAGGCGACGGTCAGGTATGGGATCGGACTCGGGAGACGAACCGACCGGCGGCGGTCGAGCGAGTGGGGATGAAACGGTCGCTGCCGACGGAGCCGGCTCACCGCTCGTCGAACAGTGGCTCGCGCTCGACCGGGGGTGGCAGGCGCTCGCGCTCGGGCTCGGGATCGTCGCGGTTCATGCGGCGATCCAGTTCGCGGTCGCTCCGTTCTGATGGACGTCATCGACGCCGCCCGTCCCTACGCGCCCGGCCTCGCGCTGCTCGTCGTAGGCGGGGTCCTCGCGCATCTCCTCGCCGGCGCGATCGACGGGCTCCAGCCGCTCGTCGTCGCCGTCGCGATCGGCGTCGTCGTCGGAAACACGCTCGGCACGCCCGCGGTTGCAAAGCCGGGGGTCGGCGTCGATAAGCTGTTCTTAGAGACCGGGATCGTCCTACTCGGCGCGGCGGTCGTCGTCGGCGAGTTCCTCGCCGCGGGGCCGACCGTCCTCGGGCTCGTCGTTCTCGCGGTCGGCGGCGGACTCCTGCTCGCCGAGCTGATCGCACGGGTCCTGTTTCGACTCGAGGGAGCCACCCCCTCACTGCTCGCGGCGGGCGCAAGCATCTGTGGCGTCTCCGCAGTCGTTGCGATCGGGCGCGTGCTCGACGCGCGCGGCACCGCCATCACCTTCGCGGCAGCGACCATCCTTCTCTTCGACGCCGTCACGCTCGTCGCGTTCCCGCTCGCGGGTGAGTGGCTCGGCCTGACGAGCCGGCAGTTCGGCGTCTGGGCCGGCGTCAGCATGTTCTCGACCGGCCCCGTCGCCGCTGCGGGGTTCGCTCACTCGCCGGAGGCAGGCCAGTGGGCGACCGTGACGAAGCTCGCGCGAAACTCGCTTCTCGGTGGCGTCGCGATCGCGTACTCGCTGGCGTACACCGCCCGCTCCGCGACAGATCCCGGTGTGCGCCGGCTGTGGTCGGAGTTTCCGAAGTTCCTCCTCGGCTTTCTCGCGGTCGCCGCTATCGCCAACAGCGGGCTGCTCTCGGCGGCCGCGCTCGACTCGATCGGCCGCGTCTCCGACGCGCTGTTCACGCTCGCGTTCGTCGGGCTCGGCCTCTCGATCCGGCTCCGCGAGATGCGCGACGTCGGTGGGGCGGCGGTCGGGGCCGTCCTCGTCCACCTGCTCGTCGTGAGCGCGCTTGCGCTGGCGGCGGTGCGGTGGCTGCTGTGAGCGTCGACTGCTGCCGGCGGCGGTGTGATACCCATCGCTTGGCGTTTCACTTCTTATAAGTGGTGAGCGACCAGAGCGTGGGTATGAGCACCATCGGCTTCATCGGCGGCAGCGGTATCTACGAGGCGCTCCCGCTCAACGACGTGCGGGAGGTCGAGTACGACACTCCCTACGGCGAGCCCAGCGACGCCATCACGATCGGCGAGTTCGCGGACACGGGCCGCGAGGTCGCGTTCCTCCCGCGGCACGGCTCGAACCACGGCGTCTCGCCGACGGATCTCCCGTACCGCGCGAACATGTACGCGTTGAAAAAGGCGGGCGTCACCCACATATTCGCCTCGAACGCGGTCGGGAGCCTGAAAGACTTGCTCGCGCCCGGCACCCTCGTCGTCCCCGATCAGATCTACGACCGCACCAAGCGCCGCGACCTCTCTTTTTACGGCGACGGCGTCGTCGTCCATCAGCCGTTCGCGGACCCGTACAGTCCGGAGCTGGTCGACCACCTCACCGAAGCGGCTGAGTCGTCCGTCGGCGGCGAAGGCGACGACGCCACGCCCGTCGTGAAGGGCGGCACGTACGTCTGTATCGAGGGGCCACAGTACTCGACGCGTGCGGAGTCGGAATTTTATAAGGCACAGGGGTGGGACCTCGTCGGCATGACGGCGATCCCGGAGGCGAAGCTCGCCCGCGAGGCCGAAATCGCGTACGCGACGATCGCCGGTGTCACCGATTACGACGTTTGGAAGGAAGACAGCGAGGTGACGCTCGCAGAGGTCCTCGAAAACGCCGAACGGAACCAGCAAGCGATCAAGGCCGCCGTCGAGGAGGCCGTGCGGACGTTGCCGGCGAACCACGACTGCGCGGCGCACACCGCCTTGGAAGGCACCGTCAACACGCCGACCGAGGCGATCCCTGAGGAGACCCGCGAGCGCGTCGAGCCGCTGCTGGGCGAGTACTTATAACCAAATCACGAACGCGTCTCAGTCCGCGATCGCTTCCGACTCCGCGGTCGCGGCCGCCGGATCTTTCACCCACAGATCGCCGAAGATGTCGTCCTGCTGGAGCCGAACGGCCCCGCGGTGAGCCATGAACAGCAGCGCGAGGTACGTCATGAACGGCCGCCCGCCGGCCGTCTCGATCTCCGCGAACAACACCTCCGTGCGGCCGCGGTCGAACTGCGTCCGAAGGACGCCGCCGATGTCGTCGATCACGTCCTCGATATCCTCGTCGTGAGTCCGATCGGTCGCCTCGCCGGCCGTCGGCTCCCCGTCGCGCCGGAACTCGTCGCCGGTGTGGTAGTCGAGCGTCTGGGTCCCGCGGTCGTAGCCGCTCGGCGAGTCGGAGGTGTCGTACTGACGCGAATCCTTCCACCACGAGCCGCGCTCGGCCTCGCGCAGCTCGCGAACGAGTTCGTCGAGCGTCTCCGGTGATCCGCGGGTGTTCTTCCGGTCGAGACGGCGGTCCATCTCCGCCTCTAACTCGTTGATCGGATCGAACCCGCCCTCGGCCGGGTCGGGTGCGCCGCCCTCCATCGCGACCTCCCACGGCTCCGGTTCGGGCTCCGCGTCGTCGTCATCGTCGGCGAGCATCCCGTCGCTTTTCATCCGGAGCAGCACGCTGGCGTAAAACAGCGCTCGCCCGGTCGTTCGGAGGTCCGTCTCGTCGAGCTTCGAGAGGAAGGCGTCCGTCACCTGCACGATGTCGATGTCCCACGGCTCGATCTCGCCCTCCTCGGCGAGCTGAACGAGCAGCTCGACGGGCTCGACTTTCGCGTCGTCGGTACCGCCATCGCCGTGGGTGCCGTCCTCGCTTGACGTCGACCCGCCACCGCTCGGAGCGTCCGGAGTCATCGCCGACTTCCCGCCGTCGCGCTCGCTCGTCAGGTCGAGATCGGGGACGCCGTCGGTTTCATCGGGCTTCCCGCCGGAACGTCCCGCCCCGCCGGCCGACTCAGGGGGCTCAGTCATCCGCGGTCACCTCGCTGTCCTCGCCGTCCCCGTCGTCGCCGAACTGCATCCCGGTCACCGCAGAGAGGTTATCGCCCTGCATCGTGACGCCGATCGCACGATCTGAGCGCTCTAACAGCGCGGAGCGGTGGCCGACGACGACGAACTGTGCGTCCGTGGCCAGCTCTTCGATCATGTCGCCGACTCGCTCGGCGTTGACCGCGTCGAGGAACGCGTCGATCTCGTCGAGCGCGTAGAACGGTGCCGGGTTGTGCCGCTGGATCGCGAAGATAAACGAGAGCGCAGTCAGCGACTTCTCGCCGCCGCTCATCGCTTCGAGTCGCTGGACCGGCTTGTCGGCTGGCTGAGCTTTCATCGTCAACCCCTCTTCGAAGGGGTCCTCGGGGTTTTCCAAGAGCAGCTCGCCGCTGCCCGCGGAGAGACGCGCGAAGATGTCCTCGAAGTGGTCGTTGATCGATTCGAACGTCTGCATAAACGTCGCCTTCTTTTCGGCCTCGAACCCCTCGATCCGCTCTTCGATCCCGTCGCGCTCCTCGACGAGCACGTCACGGCGCTCTTCGAGCGTGTCCAGCGTCGCCTGCACCTCGTCGTACTCATCGATCGCGAGCATGTTCACTGGCTCCAACGCCGCCATTTCGGCTTCGAGCTCCTCGATCCGCGAGTTGACTTCGTCGAGGTCCGGGATCGCGTCGGCGTCGTACTCGCCGACCTGCGACTCCAGCTCGTCGATCTCCCACGCCAATCGGTCCCGGCGGTCGGTCAGCTTCTCCAGTTTCGACTCCGCCTCCGAGACGAGCGAGCGCTGCTCGTCCCGCTCGCGGGTCGCCTCTTTGATCTCCTCGCGCAGGTCCTCGCGCGCCGATTTGAGCTCCGTGAGCTCTTCTTCGAGGTCTGCGATCGCCTCGCGTTTCGTCTCCAGCTCCGCCTCCTTCTCTTCGATCGCCGTCTCGTACCCGACGACCGACTCCTCGGCGTCGGCTTTCCGGTTTTGTGCCTCCTCGACGGTGTCGTGGAGGTCGTCGACCGCGTCCTCGGCGTACCCCTTCTCTAACTCCAGTTCGTTCTGCCGGCCGTCGAGCGAGCTCATCCGATCTTCGAGGGCCGCGATCTCCTCGCGGATCTCGTCGGCACGCTCGGAGAGCTCGGGAATCTTCGAGTCGGCGAGCTCCGCTTCGATCGCCGCGATCTCGTCGGCGAGCTCGTCGATCTCACCGTCGAGCTCGTCGATCTCGCCGTCGAGCTCACTCATCTGCTCGTCGACGGATTCGCGCTCCGCTTCCAGCTCTGCAAGCGTCGTTTCGAGCTCGTCGATCCGCTCTTCGGCGTCGGTCGACTCCGTTTCGGCGCGCTCGACATCGGCCTCCAGCGACCGGACGCGCTCGGCCGCGTCGGACTTCCGGTCGCGCGCGTCGTCGATGTCGGCGGCCAGCTCGTCGATCTCAGCTTGGAGGGATTGCCGTTCGTCTTCCAGCTCCGAGATCCCCGTCGCGAGCCGCTCGAGCTTCCCGCCGCCGGAGTTGGTGAACGCGTACCGCGAGCCGCCGCCCGAACCGCCCGTCATCGCGCCGGACTTCTCGACGAGGTCGCCGTCGAGCGTGACCATCCGGTAGTCACCCATCAGGTCGCGCGCAGTCGCCATATCTTCGACGATGAGTGTCGAGCCGAGCACGTACGAGAAGATAGACTCGTACCGCGAGTCGTACTCGACGAGATTCCGAGCGAAGTCGACGACGCCCGGCATCGACGGCTTCCGCGGGAGACTCCGATTGTCCATCTTCGTGATCGGGAGGAACGTCGCCCGCCCCGCGTTCCGCTGTTTGAGGTAATCAATACAGGTGGAGCCGACGCCGTCGTCGTCGACGACGACGTTCGCGAGCCGCCCGCCCGCCGCCGTCTCGCAGGCCTCGGCGTACTCGGCCTCGACGGATCCCAGCTCGCCGACCGCGCCGTGGACGCCGTCTATCCCGCCGTTTTTCACTTCGGTCACCGCGCGCGGCCACGAGGTGTCGCCGCGCTGGCTTGCGGCCGCCTCCAGCTTGGCGTACTCGTTCTGCTTCTCGCGGAGCGCTGATTCGACCGCGTCTAGGTCCTCGCTTCGTTCCGCCTTCTCGGCGAACAGGTCAGCGACGACGTCTTCGATCTTTTCCTGGTTCTTTTCCGCTTTGTCGAGTTCGCTTTTGAGCTCGGAGATCCGGGCGCGATGCTGGGGAATCGACTCGCGAGCCTCCTCCAGCTCCGTCCGCGCCTCGCTCACCGCGTTCGAACGGCGACGCGCCTCGTCGAGCAGGCGGTCCTTCTCGCGTTGCGTCTCGTTTTTCGCTTCGCGACGCTCCTCGACCGCCTCCTTTTTTTCCGACAGCTCAGCTTTCAGCTCGTCGAATTCGGTGTCCGCCCCTTCGATTTCGGCTTCGACGTCCGCGAGTGCTGACCGCTTCGTCGCCATCTCGGATTTGACCGACGCCTTCTCGACTTTCACCTCTCGGATCTCCGCGCCGAGCTCGTCTATCGTCTCCTCTTTGCGGTCGATCTGGACGAATGCGTCCCGCCGCTCCGTCTCCGCCGCAGCAGCCCGGTCTTCGGCGGCCTCGATCTTGTCTTCGAGCCGCGAGATCTCGCCTTTCACCTCCTCGATCTCCGAGCGGATGGCGATCTGCTCGTCCTCGCCTTTCGTCTCGATCTCGTGGTTGAGATCTGCGAGGTCCTCTTCGAGTCGCGTCAGCTTCCCCTGTCTGGCGTCGAGCTCCTCGTGGAGCTCCGAGAGCTCGGCTTCCGCGTCGTCGATGTCGCTCTCGACGGTCTCGAGCGTTTCGCGTTTCTCCTCCAGCTCAGAGGCCTTTAAGAATCCGCGGTACTCCTCGAGCTCGTCGCGGAACTCCTGGTACTGGAGGGCGGTTTCGCGCTCGTCCGCCAGCTGATCGAGCCGCTCCTGCTTCTCGCCGATCCGGAGGTCCGCCTCGCCGATCCGGTCTTCGACCGTGTCGAGCTCCTCGTAGGCGGCTTCCTTTTTGGCGTCGAACTCCGCGACGCCCGCGATCTCGTCGATTATCCCCCGTCGCTGATAGGGAGTCATGTTGATGATCTCGGTGACGTCGCCCTGCATCACGACGTTGTACCCTTCGGGCGTCACGCCGGCGGCCGCGAGCAGGTCTTGGACGTCCGAGAGATTCACCGAGCGCCCGTTGAGGTAGTAGTACGAGTAGTAGTTGTCCTCGGTCTCTTTCACGCGCCGTTTGATCGTGATCTCGGAGACGTCGCCCACGTTCTCCGTGCCGGCGGCCGAGACGACCTGTGTTCGGTCGAGCGTTCCGTCCTCGTTCGACAACACCACCGTCACCGACGCTTCTTTCGGCCCGCCAGCGTCCTCGCCGCCGTCGTGGCCGGGATTATAGATGAGGTCAGTGAGCTTTTTCGCTCTGATCCCGCGTGTACG
>LKMY01000044.1 GCA_001564205.1 Nanohaloarchaea archaeon PL-Br10_U2g5 | reverse complement strand
TCCCCGAGAGGTTCGCAAGTACGAGCGGTTCAAAAAAATGGATGGAGCCCGTTACGAGCGCGTCAACGAGTTTCTCCGCGACCGGACGTATATCACCGCCCGCGAGTGGGCGATCGCGCGGCTGTGTGCGGACTTCCGTACCGAGACCGGCGTCGAGATGACGAAGATCGGTGAGAACCTCCCCGAGCTCGTTCCCTTCATGACTGACACGTACACTCCGCAGGCGGTCAACCAGGCGCGCTACTCCTTCGAAGAGAAGGTGACGAAAGCGGGTGCGACGTTCCTCTACGGCGCGATGTCGGGCTTCTTCACCGCCGAGGACTTAGACGAGATGATGTACGAAGTGACGGAGGTCTCGAAGTTCCTGCTCGAAGTCGAAGGCGTCGATCTCGCCGTCGCCGACGAGCTGGAGGCCGAAGACCGTATCAGCGAAGTGATGCGCGAGGTGCGGACCTCTTCCGCGGACCTCCGGGGCGAAGAGGTCCGCTGTCCCGAGTGCGGGCACGTCCACGAGCCGAGTGAGAAGTAGCGATGGAGCGATTCCCAGAGGCGCTTGGTGGTATCCCGGACGCGGTCGTGATCGTCGACGCCTCCGGTGTGATTCGCGCTGGAAACAACCGTGTCGAAACCGTGCTCGGCTACGCGCCCGAAGAGCTGGAAGGAACCGAAATTGAGTCGCTACTGTACGACGCGGACGGAAGCGCCAACAGCGATGAACTCCATCAATACGTCGTTGACCCCGAGCCGCGGTCGATCGCTGCGGGAATCGATCTCACGGTACGCCACGCAGACGGTCGTGAGATTCCCGTCGTCGTAAGTCTCGGCCCGTTTAAAAGCAGCGACGAAACGTATCTCGTCGTCACGCTTGTCGACGTCAGCGCGGAGCGCGCAGAGGAGGCCGCACTTCACCGGCGAACGCAGACGCTGGAAGCGCTCCACGAGGCGACACAGGATCTGTTGAAAACGACCGACAGGGAAGTCGCCGCGAAAGCCGCAGTCGAGTATATCGAGGAGGTGCTCGGCCATCCGCTCGCCGCGATCTGGCTGTACGTCGACGATCGAGAGGTGCTCGATCCAGTCGTCTGGACGGAAGCGGCCGGCAAGATCGTCGGTCAGCACCCGACGTTTCACGCCGACGAATCGAGTATTTCGTGGCAGGTGTTCGACTCCGGTACCCCCGAGTACATTTCGGACACGCATGCGGACCCGGCCCAGTACAACCCCGACTCTCCGATCCGCAGCGAGCTCATCCTTCCGCTCGGTCGGTACGGCGTCATCAACGTCGGATCGACGGAGAAAGACGCGTTCGACGACGCTGACCTCGCGGTCGCGCGCCTGTGGGCGGCGACGGTGACGATGGTTTTCGTCCGGATCGAGCGGGAGCGACAGCTGCTGGTCCGCGAAGAGGAGATCGCTCGCGAGCGGGACCGACTCGAGGAGTTCGCCGGACTCGTCTCGCACGATCTACGGAGCCCGCTCAACGTTGCAGCCGGCAACCTCGAGATGGTGCGTGAACGGCTCGTAGCGGAACAAATAGAGCTGTCGGAGCTCGATACTGTCGCTCGCTCGCTCGACCGAATGGACGCGCTTGTCGAGGACATGCTGACGCTCGCCAAGCAGGGCTCCGCGATCGACGAGACCGAGACCGTGTCGCTGTCGACGCTAGCCGAAGAGTGCTGGGCGAGCGTCGACACTGCAAACGCTGAACTCGTCGTCATCGGCGATCTTCGGTTCCAAGCGGATCGAAGCCGGCTTCGGCAAGCCCTCGAAAACCTCTTTGCGAACGCAGTGACTCATGGCAGCGCGTCGGTTCGCGTCGAGACGGGCGCTCTCGACGACGGCTCGGGTTTCTACGTCGCTGACGACGGCCCGGGAATCCCGGCGGATATCCGCGAGACAGTGTTCGATGCGGGAGTCACGACCCAACCAGACGGGACCGGATTCGGCCTCAAAATCGTCTCCGAGGTGGCCGATGCACACGGATGGACGCTCTCCGTGGTCGACGCCGACAACGGTGGTGCCCGCTTCGAGTTCCGCGACGTCGACTCCGTCGAGATAACCGATTAATTGGATACTCGCACGCTCCATCGTGTCGATTCCGCGGACGCTTCCGTGACCCATACCGCTGACGCAGCGTCCGGATCCCGTCCACCGTCGGATTCATATACGCCACGTCGATACTGCATGTATATGTGGCACGTTGACGCGAACCTCGATGCAAAACGGCCGCGCCCGTCCGACGGAGCGCAGCGTCGGTCATGTCGACTGACGGGGCAACCGTCTCGACCGGCTGACCGACGACACCGACCACGTATCCGACACCGATGACGACTCTCGACGACACCGATCTGGCGATACTCAAGACGCTGTCGGACGACGGGAACCCGAGTCCGAAACACATCGAAGCCGAGACCGGGGTGCCGAAATCGACGGTTCATTATCGGCTCAAGAAGCTGAAAGAGGCGGGAGTCGTTCGGAACGACCTGTACGACCTCGACCCCGACGCGCTCGGCCTCGGTGTGCGGCTCATCTCTCAGGTGAATGCGGAGTACGAGGAGGGGTATCACGAACGGGTCGGCGATAAACTTCGTACCATTGAGGGCGTCTCACAAGTGTACTTCACGATGGGCGACACCGACTTCATCGTGATCTCTCATCTCCCGAGCAGCAGTCACGTCGAGCGACTCATGCGAGAGTTCCAGAGCACTGCGGGCGTCATTCGGACGAGCTCAACGCTCGTCATCACGACGATCAAAGCGGACTCAAACCCACTCAAAAGCTACGAGATGGAGACGCTGAAATCGATGGATCGCCTCCCGCAGCGTGACCCGTGACGCGCGGAACGTCGTAAAACTATGTTGTGATCCACTGTGTGATCGCGGAACCATGTTGTGAGTCAATGAGAAATCTCGGATTAGATTCTATCTCTGGCTAGCAGCTGGAACTGTGAGCAAGATATAAATCAATCGGCCGTAACAGTCGGTATGGTCGGACCATCGATATCTGAGATCCATTTCGACGACGCCCCGGACGTCGGCTCGGTTCCGGGCCCGAAGAGCCAGACGCTGTTAGACACACAACAGCGAATCGACAGCAGCGCGGTCGCGTACCCGAAGGATATTCCAGTTGCGTTCGAGGAAGGGAAAGGCGCCACCATCCGCGACGCCGACGGCAACACGTACATCGATATGTTCGCCGGCATCGGCGTGTTGAACGTCGGGCACTCGAACCCCTACGTGTTGGAGGCGGTCCGCGAACAGACCGAGAAGCTCGTCCATACCGTCGACTTCCCGACCGAGGCACGGATCGAGCTCATCGAGAAGCTCGACGAGATCGCACCGCCCGGGCTTCGCGGCGAGAGCCGCGTCGTCTTCGGAGGGCCGACCGGGAGCGACGCGGTCGAGGCCGCGATCAAACTGGCGAAGTACAACACGGGTGGTGACGGGCTGATCGCCTTCCGAGGAAGCTACCACGGTGCGACCTCCGGTGCGATGGCACTCACCTCGAACAAAGGGTTCAAAGACGACTACACACCCCTGATCCCCGACGTCGTCCACGCGAAGTACCCGTCACCGTTCATCGACCGCGCGGAATCCGGCGACGCCGCCTCCGTCTGTCCGCGCTCCGCCGGCGACTGCTGTGGCGCCCCCTCGTGTGCGCGAGCGCTCAAAGAGGTCCAAGAGATCATCGAGGACCCGTACGGCGGGCTCGCGAACCCCGCCGGCATCTTCGTCGAACCGATCCAAGGCGAGGGCGGCGTCATCGTCCCGCCCGAGGGGTTCCTGAAAGGGCTTCGAGAGATCGCCACCGCGAACGACATCCCGCTGATCTTCGACGAGATTCAGAGCGGACTCGGCCGGTCGGGACAGTGGTGGGCAAACGAGTGGGAGGGTGTCACGCCCGACATCATGACGACGGCGAAGGCGCTCGGCGGAGTCGGCTTCCCGCTGTCGGCGACGATCTACCACGAGGACCTAGACACGTGGGACGCGGGCGGCCACGCCGGAACGTACCGCGGTCACGTGGTCGCGATGCGGGCGGGAACCCGCGCAATCGAGTACATCCAAGGACACGATCTACTTGCGCACGCTCGCGATCTGGGCGATCACCTCCGTAATCGTCTCCGGACGGTCGCAGAAGGAAACGACCGACTCGGCGACGTTCGCGGCCGCGGGCTGTTCATCGGCGCGGAGTTCGTCGACGCAAACGGTACTCCCGACGGGGACGCAGTCGACGCGATCCAGCAGTACTGCTTCGAGCACGGCGTTCTCGTTTGGACTGCCGGCCGACACGGGAACGTGCTCCGACTCCTGCCGCCGCTCGTCCTCACCGAAGAACTGGCCGACACGGCGATGGATATTATCGTCGACGCGATCGATCACGTCACCGCCGCACAGTAGTACTCTCGGCTCCGTCGACCGTTGCGAGTCGAGCTGGTTCTTTCAGTCGTCGGCGCTCCCGGAAGCCATGTCACCGGCGTGCCCCGGGACCGTTCCGTCGTCGTTCCAGCCGCGGATCGCGTAGTACTCCGAGAGTCCGTCCGCGAAGCCGTCGATCGCGTCCGCGTAGGGGACGGTGTCATCCGTTCGGTCGAATCCGCGGGCGTTGTTGAACGCCCGTTCCAATTCGACGACGCGCGCGCCGAGCGACTGGAGATCCTCGTAGTCGGCGTCGAGTAGGTTGGCGAGCCGGCCGTCCGTGACGACGCCGCGTGAAAACTTGCAGATAACGGCCGAGTCGAGCACCGCGTTGCGGTTCTCCTTTGCGACGAGCTTCGGCGGCTTCCCCGCCAACCCGCTTGGATCGAGCGCTTGGTCCTTGTCGATGAGCGGATATTCGTACGGGTAGAACTCCCCGTACATATGGTCGGCACCGCGGTTCGACGTCGCAAATCCGAGCCCCTGCCCGTTCAGCTTGCGGCCGTCGTGGCCGGGGAAGGCCATCCCCTTCACGCTCCAGTCATCGGCACCGAACTCCTCGCAGGCTCGATGTACCCCTTCTGCCAGCTTGTCGCCGACTCCCTCGCGGTAGGCGATCTGTTCGACCAGCGACCGGACCAGCTCGGCGTTACCGAACTCGTCTTCGCTCTCTAAGAACATCGACACCGTGTCGCCACAAGAGATAGTGTCCATCCCGAGCTCGTCACACAGCTCGTTCGCGGCCATCACGTCGACGATGTCGTCGACGCCGGCGTTGGACCCGAACGCCATCACGGTCTCGAACTCCGGCCCCTCCGTCTCGATTCCCTGCTCCTCGTCGCGAGTCGGGAGTTTGCAGGCGAACGCACACTGTGAGCAGGTGCCCTTTTTATACTTTTTTTCTTCGACTCGATCACCTGAAATCCCTTCGGCGCCCTCGAAGGAGGTTTCCGAAAAGTAGTAAGACGGAAGCGCGTCGACCGCGTTAGCGAGCTCCGTCACGCTCGCGGTGCCCTGTCGTTTCATGATCGAGTCCGAGGTCGCCGCCTCGCGGTGGACCTCGCCGGCGTCGTCCGGCCAGTCGAGGTCGAGTTCGGTGGCGGCGTCGCCGTCGAAGGTCAGCGCTTTCACGCCCTTTCCGCCGAGAACAGCACCGAGTCCTCCTCGGCCGAACGCACGCGTGTCGGAGGTCATGATCGATGCGAACCGCACTTCGTTTTCGCCCGCGGGACCGACGCAAGCAATCTGTTCCGGCTCTACGTCGTGGGTTTCGGCGAGCCGATCGGAGATCGCTGAAACCGTTGCTTCTGTGAGGTCCGGGACCTCCTCGAACTCGACGGTTGGGGACCCGTCGTCATCGACCTCACGCACGTGAACGGCGAGCAGGTCGTCGCTCTCACCGACGATTTCGACGGCGGCATACCCCGCCCCGGTGAAGTTCCGTGAGAGGAATCCACCCGCGTTTGAGGAGAGGACTCCGTTCGTGAGCGGCGAGATCCCCGTTGCGGCCATCCGTCCGGTATAAGAGGTCGTCGAGTACTGCATCGGCCCCGTGGAGAAGTAGAGGCGGTTCTCCGGGCCGAGAGGGTCGGCGTCGAACGGGATTCGGTCGTATGCGAGCGAGGTGTTGAGTCCACGACCGCCGACGAACTCGGCGAGTCGGTCGTCGATCGACGCTGTCGATGCCGTCCGATCGGTCAGGTCGATAGTCAGCAGCGGCCCCTGCGCGTGTCTCATACGAATACACAGCGAGGGAACGGCGATAAAACTCCGGGTGACGGTTTCGGGATCGGCGGATGGTGGCCGTTCGTTGGTGAGTTTATCCCTCTAGTTCGTGGTGCGTCACCGCGTCGACGCCCGACTCGGATGTATCGAGGATTGCGACGCGAAAGACGTCGTCCGCGCCGTCGACAGGGATCGGGAGTCCGCCTGGGTTCACCCGGACCGTGCCGTTTCGCTCCTCGATCCCGTGTGCGTGGGTGTGGCCGTGAAACACGTAATCGTAGTCGCCGCAGTCGACCAGGGCGTCGACGACGATTCGACTCGTTCCGTGGGTGACCGCGATTTCGGCACCACCGATCGCGAGCGCCCCCGCCTCACCGAGATAGGTACCAAACGATTCGACGGTCGACTGGACTCCCCACTCCCCGTCGTTGTTGCCGCGGACGGCGTAGAAATCCGGCGCATCGGCGCCACCGCTGTCGAACGGCGCCACTGAAAAGGGGGCGACAAAGTCGCCACAGTGGACGACTGTGCCGACGCCTTCGCGGTCGAACAGCGCGACAGCAGCCGCAACGGCGTCGAGATCATCGTGCGTGTCGGAGACGATGCCGATCTGCATATGTCGTTCGCACGGTCGTGGCGGAGAAGTATAAGTATCACCGGCCGCGCTCACTTCGGCTCTCACCAATCGAACCCTCGTCTCTCGACAGCGGAATCCTCGGTTCTCGCCGATCGAACCCTCGGCTTGCCGTCAGCGTAAGCGCTCGATCACCGCTCGCCGCAGACGGCTGAACATGCCGGGATCGTCCGAGCGTTCTGAATCGCTGCGTTCCCACTCCGCCAGTTCGGCGGCCTCGCGAATGTCACGGTACTCGTAGCCGACGTGGGTTGCAACCCGCCGGTCCGCGGCCGACGTGCCGACGAACACGTAGCGGGGGGTGTCGGTCTCGGCGTGGATATCACCGAGGGTTCCCCACTTGTCCCAGCTCCTGAGTTCGTAGTCGTTCGTAACGCCGTGGTCGCGAACGAATGCTTCGACTGCGTCCGCCTCGTTGGCGACGATCCCGACGTACCGGCTCCACTCCCGAGCGTCGGCGAAGGCGCGGGCAGGGTCGGCGAGCGCTCGCGCCGCGCCGAGCGAGAACACGAGCGTCATCTCGCCGGTCCGGTCGTTGGCGTCTGTGTCGAGACCCATTGCAGTCGACGCCGATTCGCCGCCGAGCGACTAAACGCTGTGGGGACGCTTATACTGCGAGCGGGTCTCTCGTCGATCATGGATTTCGAGACCACGTTCGAGACGGACACGCCGGTGATCGGGATGGTACATCTCCCGCCGCTTCCGGGCGCGCCGAAGGCGCAGACAGACGGCGCCGCCGCGATGGAAACCGCAATCGAGCGGGCGGCAAGCGACGCTCGGGCCCTCGACCGTGGCGGGGTCGACGGGATCATGATCGAGAACTTCGGTGACGCGCCGTTTTATCCGGAGAACGTGCCGAAACACGTCGTCGCGGCCGTCACACGCGCCGCAACCGCGGTCGCTACAGAAACGGACCTCCCACTCGGAATCAACGTCCTCCGAAACGACGCGGCGGCAGCGGTGTCCGTTGCCGGCGCGGTCGGTGCCGACTACGTCCGCGTGAATGTCCACACCGGCGCGCGGGTTACGGATCAGGGAGTGGTCGAAGGGCGAGCCCACGAGACCCTCCGCCTCCGCGAGCGGCTTGGCGTCGACATCGGTATGTTCGCCGACATCGACGTGAAACACTCCGCACCGCTTTCGGCCGAGGGATACACGGCGGAGTCGTTCGCTGACACCGCCGAACGCGGGCTCGCAGACGCCGTGATCGCCTCCGGACGAGGAACCGGCGAGGCGATGGACGCGGACGCGCTATCGGCCGTCGTGGCCGAGCGCGAGTCGCACGGCCTCGACACCCCGGTACTCGTTGGGAGCGGGGTGCGGTCGGACACGGTCGCCGAAGTTCTGAGCGTCGCCGACGGCGCAATCGTCGGCACCGCGCTCAAAGCGGGCGGCGAGACGACGGCTCCGGTCGATCAAGAACGGGTCGCAGCGCTGGTATCGCGTGCTGACGACGCCCGGTAAGGAGGCGTTTATCGCCCCCCGCGAGATCGATCAGCGAGGAACGTCTCGACTCGCTCCCGGTCCGGCAGCCCTGGCTGCGTGAATCGCGCTGTGCAGTTGATCGCCGCGACCGCGGCCGCGAACCTAACGCCGGATTCGACGCCCGCGTCGCCGGCGAGCCACTGGTCGATCAGGCCCGCAACGAAGGCGTCGCCGGCTCCTGTCGCGTCGACGGCATCGACATCGAACGCGTCGAACTCGGCGACTGCCCCGTCGGCGATGACGGTCATCCCGCTGGCACCGTGCGTGAAGACGGCACGCGGCCAGTTGTCGGCTCCGCAGTCGTGATCGGCTCCACCGCGGTTATGGTTGCGAGTCCGTTCGTGCGCCCGCTGTGCCGCGGCGACTCGCTCGACCGCCGCGACGCTGTCGCCGAAGTAGCCCGTAGCCGCCACGTCACCGGCGACGAACAGGTCGGCGCGGTGGAGGTACCGGTGGACCGTCTCCGGCTCGGTTCCACGGTCAACCAGCTCTTCGACGGGTCCTGAGAGGTCAAAAACCAACCGAGGCGGATCGACGGCGTCATTCACGATGTCGAGAACGCCTTTCGCGACCCGGTCGGGCGTATAGGCGGTGAGAAAGACGATGTCTGCCGTGGCGATCGCTCTCCGGTCGAACTCGTCGAGTCGGAGTCCACGGAAGCTCTCCCCGGCCGTGACGATCGCGCGTTCGCCGCCTGGGTCGCGGAGAACCACTGACCGAGTGTTCGGATCGTCGCCGACCGTGATACGAGACGCGTCGATGCCAGTGGTTTCGAGGTTCTCTCGGGCCAGTCGTCCGTACTCGTCGCTGCCGACTCGGCTGACGAGACTCACGTCACGCCCGAGGCGATCGAGCGCGACGGCGACGTTCGCTCCGACTCCGCCGAAGGCGGTCGTCACCTCGCTCGCGTATGCCCCGCCGTCGGGCTCGGGAAGGTTGCTGACGGCGTACCATTCGTCGATTGCTGCGGCGCCGACGGCGACGATAGAAGGCGAGGCTGTGGCGGGTGACGAACCGGTCATGACTGCCGCGCTGCTGATGACGAGACGCTCACGCTACGGCTCTCCGTAGAAGGACTCGTGAATAGTCATCGCGTCGCTTTCGGCGACCGGTCCCTCAACGATCGTCTCGCCGCCGGCTCGCCGAACGACCTCCTCGCAGGGGATCGTGACGACATCGCCGGTGAGTTCGTTCAGCGTCGCTCCCGAAACGCCGAACACGACTCGGCCGAGTCCGGCGTAGTGGATCGCCGTCGCACACATGGGACACGGCTCGGTGCTGGCGTACATCGTACATCGCTCGCGCTCCCCGTCGTCGAGTTCTCTCCCGGCCCACCGCGCAAGTGTCATCTCGGGGTGGGCGGCCAGATCGTTATTCGTCCGTGTCTCGTTGTGTCCCTCGCCGACGATCTCCCCGTCGACGACGATCACCGCCCCAAACGGAGTGTTCCCCATTTCAACGGACTCCTCGGCGAGTTCGATCGCCCGGTCGATGTACTTCCCGTCTCGTTCGCTCGCGTCGTCGACCTCATCACCGCCGATCGAATTAGTCATAGTTCTGTGTTTGGCCCCGTGCACCTAACGCTTCTCTCCGCATCTTGACATCCTCCCCGCGCTGAAGCGC
>LKMY01000043.1 GCA_001564205.1 Nanohaloarchaea archaeon PL-Br10_U2g5 | reverse complement strand
TCGCCGGACGAAAACGTTTCCCCGTCCCCCCGCGATTCATCGGACATGCGCATCGCCGTCCCCAACAAGGGCCGCCTACACGAGCCGACGCTCTCGCTGCTTGAGCGCGCGGGACTCCACGTCGAGGAGACCGCCGACCGCCAGCTGTACGCCGACACCGTCGACCCCGACGTCTCCGTCCTCTACGCGCGGGCGGCCGACATCCCCGAGTACGTCCGGGACGGCGCGGCCGACATCGGCGTCACCGGGCTGGATCAGGCCGCGGAGTCCGGCGGCGTCGTCAGCGACGCCGAATCGGCGGCCGACGGCGACCTCGTCGACCTGCTCGATCTGGGATACGGCTCCTGTACGCTCGTCCTCGCGGCGCCGGAAGACGGGGATATCACGGCCGTGGGGGACCTGGAGGGGCGAACGATCGCCACCGAGTTCCCGAACGTCACCCGCAACTACCTCGACCGGGTCGGCGTCGACGCCGACGTGGTCACGGTGACGGGCGCGACGGAGCTGACTCCGCACGTCGACATGGCAGACGCCATCGTCGACATCACCTCGACGGGAACGACCCTGAAGGTGAACCGGCTCGCCGTCATCGACGACGTACTCGCCTCCTCGGTCCGGCTGTTTGCCCGACCCGATGTCGTCGACGACCCGAAAGTCGAGCAGGTGGTGACCGCCTTCGAGTCCGTGCTCGCGGCCGACGGTCGCCGCTATCTGATGATGAACGCGCCCACGGAGCGACTCGACGAGGTGAAAGACGTGATCCCCGGACTCGGCGGCCCGACGGTGATGGACGTCGAGGCCGACGAGAACGGCAACGGGATGGTGGCGGTCCACGCCGTCGTCGAGGAGCGCGACGTGTTCGCGACGATCTCGGAGCTGAAGACGGTCGGCGCGAGCGGCATCCTCGTCACGGAGATCGAGCGATTAGTGGAGTAAGCGCCGGTCGCCGTCAGCTCTCGCCGATCAACCGCTCCTTCTCGGTCCGAGCGAGCGATTTGATCGCGTACTCGCGTGACATCGCCGCCGACTTCGAGTCGAACGACTCGACGTGACGGAGCGTGACCGGGGATCGACCGCGCGTGTACTTCGCGCCCTCACCAGCGTCATGCTCGGAGACGCGGCGCTCCACGTCGGTGGTGTAGCCGGTGTAGAGGGTCCCGTCGGCGCACTCGATCACGTACACGTAGTGATCTGCGTCGGACACGAGACCGAGTCGCCGCGCGGCGGACCAATAGCTACCGGTTCCGCTTGCGATCGCCGACCGACCCGGGGATCACCGGTCAGTCTCTGGTGTGAGTGCGCTCCCGGGAGACCTCGGCGATCCCGGCGTTCGCAGAACAGTTTGGACAGGCGTTGAGGTCGCCGTACTCGTCCGTGAAGACGCGCGCAAAACGGTCCGAGACGTGCGACCCGCAGTGGTCACAGCGTGGCATGTGGCACCGGTGTTCACCGGCAGTAGACGTTACGGGCTCGACGAACAAATATCCTTTCTCACCCCTTCTAGGTTCCGGAAAAAGGCATATGAACTCCCATCACAAGACGGTCGGTGTTTCGGACTCACCCGTCCCGCGCCGCGTCGAGCGCGCGGGCGATCAGTCCGGCCTGCGCACCGGCGACGAACCCGGCGTCGACGTTCACCGTTGTGAGCACCGAGCACGACTGTAAGGCACCCTGTAACGCGGCGACACCTTCGCCGCCGACGCCGTATCCCGTCGAGACCGGCAGCGCGATCACTGGCGCGGCAACGAGCCCCGCCACAACGGTCGGGAGCGCTCCCTCGCGCCCCGCAGCGACCACGACGACGTCGGCCTCGCGGAGTCGGTCGCGCTGGTCGATGATGCGGTCGAGATTCGCGACGCCGACGTCGTCGACGCGGTCGATCGTCGCGCCAATCTCGCCGGCGGTGATGGCGGCCTCACCCGCGACCGCCGCGTCAGCCGTCCCCGCCGCGACGACCGCGACCGTGGCGTCGAATGACGGCGGGTCGAAGTCGGCGGCGTGGACGACGATAGTACGGGTTCGCTCGTCGTGTTCGACGGTGGCGTCAGTGGCGTCTCCCTCTGTGGCCTCTCGTATCGCCGTCACGCCGTCCGAACCCACCCGCGTCACCAGTGCTCGCCCGGTCGTCTCGACTGCGGTCATCGTCAGCGCTGCGACCTCTGCGGGCGTCTTCCCCGCTGCGAGGATCGCCTCCGGAATTCCGCGGCGGCGTTCGCGGGCGGCGTCGAATCGACCGGCTGTGGTCGTCGCGTAACCCGCCAGCCGTGACTCCGCCTCCGCAACGCTGATCTCCCCGGCAGCGAGTGCGTCTAACGTGTCGCGCATGGGCGTCAGTCGGAACGCAACGGGGTCGTACCTATCGATTCGGGACGACGAGACGGGGTCGTCGCTCTCGTTTCGGTACCCGATCGGCTCCCACACTCACAAAGTTTATAAGGGGCCCCTTCGGCGCACCCCCGCGAACAGCCTTCACGGCGTCCCTCGCGGGCGAATTCAGGAACTCTTATTAACTGTCGATGGATATGCCTGACTGCATGGCAGACCTTATTGTCAAAGCGGCCGTCAAGGAAGCGCTGGACGACAAAAACGTTGCTTCGGACTTCTACGACGCCCTGGACGACGAAGTGGACGAGCTGCTCGAAGACGCCGCACGTCGCGCCGAGGCCAACGACCGGAAGACGGTCCAGCCTCGCGACCTCTAAGACGGACGCGACTTCCGTTCCGATTTTTTACACCGCGCCGATCGATGAGCCGCGCGGCTACCGCTTGCATACGCCGCAGGGGTGAGATCACCGCGCCGCAATCATCGCGTCACCACGCGTACCTCGGTGTCCGTCCCGACGTGAACCTCGTCAGCGAGGTCGATAAAGAGGCCGTGGTCGACGACGCCGGGCGTCGTCGATAGCGTGGTCGCCAGCGAGCCGGGGTCCGAGATCGCCCCGAACGCGCAGTCGAGCACGAGGTTCCCATTGTCGGTGACGACCGGCCCGTCTTTTCGATTTGCGCGTCGGAGTTCTGGCTCGCCGCCGGCCGCCCGTACCGCCTCCGCGACGGCCGATCGACCGCTCGGGAGCACCTCGACCGGGACGGAGCGGTCGAGGATGCCGACTTCCTTCGAGGGATCGGCGACGACGAGGAACCGATCGGCCGCGGTGTCGACGAGCTTCTCTCGGGCGTGAGCGGCGCCGCCACCCTTAATAAGGGCAGTAGCGCGGTTTCCATCGCCGCTGTCACCACCATCGACCGCCACCTGGTCCGCGCCGTCGATCGCCACGTCGATCCCGGGTGCGCCGGGGCCGATCGCCTCGGTGAGGTCGAGAAGCGGAATCGCGCAGTCGACTGCGAGTTCTCGGCTCGCAAAAGAGGTCGGGACGCCTCGCACGTCGAGGCCGGCGTCGACCCGGTCGCCGAGCCGTCGGATCGCGTGCGCCGCCGTCGAGCCGGTGCCGAGCCCGACCACGTCACCGTCACCGACCGCCGCGGCCGCCGACTCGCCGGCGCGTCGCTTCGCTTCGTCGCTCCCGCCGCTCGTCTTCATACAGTCGACTGGACGGGGGAGACCGAAAAGGCGTCGGCATCGTGAACGTGATTTGCTCAGCTCGACCCGTCACTCCAGCCTGTCGAGCACCGCCTCCGCCTCGTAGGCGAGCGTGAGTTCGCGGGAGCGACCCCGCCCGTCGACGTCGGCGTACTCCGCGTCGATCACACCGAGCTGATCGAGCTTGTTGATGATTTCGGAGTAGCGGGTGTAGCCGAGGTCGGTGTCGTCGTGAAACGCCTCGTACACCGTGCCCGCGCGCTCGCCGTCGTTGGACGCGAGCACGCGAACTAAGGCGCGCTCGGAGTCGGAGAGCCCTCGCAGCGATCGGGAGAGGTGGACGTGTTTCGACTTGTCGTAGGCGGATTCGACATCCTCCTCGGCGATCGTCTTCGAGGCGCGCATCTCGGCGTTCAACCCGGCCCGTCGGAGCAGATCGATGCCGACCCGGAGATCGCCGCTGTCGGCGGTGAGCTCGGCGACGCGCTCCAGCTCGGCGTCGCCGATGACCTCGTCGTGAAAGCCGCGCTTCGCACGCTCGTGGAGGATGTCGTAGATCTCGGTCGCGTCGTACACCGGGAAGTACACCTCCTCGGGGCGAAACACCGACTGGACCCGCGTGTCGAGGTCGTCGATCACGTCGAGGCCCAGATCCGAGGAGACGACGATGACGCCGATCTTCGCGCCAGAGTGTGCTTCGTGAGCGCGCAGCAGTGAGTAGAGCGTGTCCGACGCCTCGTTCTCGTAAAAGAGGTAGTTCACGTCGTCTAAGGCGACGACGAGCACGTCGTCCGCTTCGACGAGCCGGTCGGTTATCTGCCCGAACAGCTTCTTAAACGAGATCCCGGAGGAGGGTGGTTCGTACTCGAATATCCCCTCGAACAGCCGCGAAAAGACGGCGTACCGCGTCGAGTCGACCTGACAGTTGACGCGGACGGTCCGCACGTCGGTCCGTGCGCCGAGCTCGCCGAACAGCTTCTGGACCGCGGTGGTCTTTCCCGTTCCCGGCGGTCCCCGGACCATCGTATTGAGCGGCCGGGAGCCGCGGACTGCGGGGCGGAGCGCGTATTTTAAGCTCTCCAGTTGGCTCTCGCGGTGGCGGAACGTCTCAGGGACGTGGTCGATCTCGAACACCGACTCGTCGCGGAACACCGACTCGTCCCACGAGAGCATATCGTCACCGGCGTCCCCCGTCATGTGAACACCACGACAGGCTGTCCACTTAATCGTTGCCCGCGGGGACGGTGAAACTGAAACTTGTCGAACTCGGTGCTATCACCTGGAATTTCGGCAGGCGAGCGTCCACTCTCATTTCGGTCAGTGGCGCTGCGATCCGCCGTCTCAACGCCGGTCGAGCACGAGCACGTGCCGGGTGAGCGAGCGGTGGACCCGACGCTCGAAGGCGGCATCAACTGCCCAGCCGGCCGCGCGCGCCTCCCCGCGCCAGTCCCGGTCCGCGACCAGCACCGCACGCGGCGCGACTCGAGCCGCCTCTGCGAGCGCGCCCGAGACGAGGTCCGCAAGCTCGTGGCGAGCGATTTTCGACTGCCGACCGTACGGTGCGTCGAACGCGACGGCGTCGACCGCGTCGTCACGGAGCGGGAGGTCCGTCGCGTCGCCGCGGGCGACGTGCCAACTCGGCCCGTCGGAGGCGTCACCCACGTACTCGCGGAGGTTCTCTCGGGTCCCGCGAACCATTTTTCGCTGCGCGTCGCACGCGAGCGCGTCGGCGCCGACGAGTCCGGCTTCCAACGGGAGTCCGCCGGTTCCACACATGGGGTCGAACAGGGTTCGTCCGGGCGCTGCGCCCGAGAGATTGACGTACGCGCGGGCGTCTGCCGGCGCCATGCTCCCGGGCTGGAAGAACGGTCGATCGGTCGGCTTCGGCGCGAAGTCGCGGGCGGCCTCGGCCGCGACCCAGCCGAGCACACAGACCGAGGCGTCGGCGCCGTCGGCGCCGGCGACCGCATCGTGATCGACGCGTTCGCCGGCGGAAAACAGCACACGGAGGACGTGATCGGGATCGTCGAGATCGACGTCGAATCCGCGGTCGACGAGGACGCCACCGAGTTCACGCTCGGCCTCGGTCGTCGAGACGGCCGTCGTATTCCGGACGTTGCGGGCCCGAACCGCGACGCTGCCCGATCGAGAGATGGCGGCCGCGTCGAGGGCAGCGGTTGCGCTGGGGAGATCCGCGTCGGTCCGCGCGACCGCTTTGTGGGCAGCACGGGTGTACGCGAGTCGGGCGATCGACGACCCGTCGGGACCGATGCTGCCGGCTCTCGCGACGCCGGGTGAGAGGAGTTCCACCCCGGTTGCCGCCGTCGACGCCTCGGTAGCGGCAAAGGCGTCTTCCTCGCCTGCGAGTTCGAGCCAGTACACGCCACGGATTCGGGCGGCCGGGCGCAAGAGGATAGCGGTTCCGACCAACCACCTTTTTACGTGCTTCAAGCGACCACATAGCTACTGATGGCGGATCCGAAGGAGACGATCACGATAGAGAACGTCGTCGCGTCCACGGGGATCGGACAGGAGCTCGACCTCCAGAGCGTCGCGATGGACCTCGAAGGTGCCGACTACGACCCCGAGCAGTTCCCCGGGCTCGTCTACCGCACGACCGATCCGAAATCGGCCGCACTGATATTCCGGTCCGGGAAGATTGTCTGTACCGGGGCCAACTCGGTCGACGCCGTCCACGAGAGCCTCGCGATCGTGTTCGACGAACTCCGGGCGCTCCAGATCCCGATCGACGACCCGGAGATCACCGTCCAGAACATTGTCACTGCGGCCGACCTCGGCGAAAGCCTCAATCTCAACGCGATCGCCATCGGACTCGGTCTGGAACACATCGAGTACGAGCCGGAGCAGTTTCCGGGGCTGGTCTACCGGCTCGACGAACCCGACGTGGTGGCGCTGCTGTTCGGCAGCGGTAAGCTCGTCATCACCGGTGGGAAGACTCCTGACGACGCGGCGGCCGCCGTCGACGTGATCGTCGAGGAGCTGAACGGGCTGGGACTGCTGGACTGACCGGGACCGATCGGCTCTGTGCCGACCGTGTTGTCGTCGCGATACTGCTCTCTCGGCGTCCTGTTTAAGACGGTACGGCCGATACGGAGGCGTATGACTCTTGAGGCGTCGACGACGACCGACGGCGAGCGGGTGTACACCGACCGGACACAGATAGAGCGAGGTGCGGATGGGCCGTTTTATGCCGTGTTCACTGACGCTGACGGGACAGA
This sequence comes from Nanohaloarchaea archaeon PL-Br10_U2g5, assembly GCA_001564205.1. Next base: position 3,503 of record LKMY01000043.1, on the reverse strand, counting down.
CCGGTGGGGATTCCGCTGTGGCAGCTGTGACTCGTTCGACACCGCGATAGATACGATGGGTCGGATCCAGTGTACGGCCTGTGGAAACCTCCGAAAACCGGACGAGTGGGACGCGGCCCACGAGTGATCGGCGAGCGATACCGCCCGGGGAGACGGTGCGGATCGACCGAAATCACAAGTCGTGAGATCCGTGAGAAGGTTTAACAAGGAAGACGACCAATCTTGCGGTAGATGGCCACTGCGAGCATCCCACCAACGACGGAGGCCAGAGACGTCTTTCGTGAGCTCGGATACACCGTCTCCGAAGGCGGACGCGAGTTTGTCGCAGAACGCAAATGGCGGCGCGTGCTCGTGACCGTGTTGTGTTTGGAAACCGATGATATTGAGCCGTATCTCGCCGACGGCGGCGACACCCCTCGGCTCCGCTGTTTCGTTACGTGGCGCGAGCGAGCGGGCGATCTACGAGACAGCCTCATCTCGCAGAAACCCCCCTATGATTGGGCGGTGATCGGTATCGAGGCCGACGGCAAGGATTTCGCGGTGATGGAAGGCGCGCCGGGGAGCCCCTGACCGCGGCGTTGGTCCGACGCCGGTTGACCCCGTTTACCGGACCCTTTTAAGATGCTGTGTGTCTAACTCGCACGTGACATGGTGTTCAAAAAGGTCACACTGATCGGGACGAGCGAGGAGAGCTTCGACGCCGCCGCGGACGACGCGATCGACCGCGCCGAGAGTACCCTCGAAAACGTGTACTGGGCGGAGGTGGAGGAGTTCGGTGTCGAAATAAAGAACGCGCCGGAGCGAGAGTACCAGGCCGAGGTCGAGGTCGCGTTCGAACTCGAAGAGTGAGCCGCCGGCGGACCGACCACGCTGCGTCGATCACCTATTTATCCGTCCGCGATCACGAACGTTCCATGAGCGCTTCACACGCGCCGGCTGAGCCCGAGGTTCGAGAGTTTGAGGCGACGGTCGATCGCGTCGACGGACGCGAAGTCGTCCTCGACGAGACGTTCTTTTACGCGGAGTCGGGCGGACAGCCGGCCGACCGAGGGACTCTCGCCGGAATCCTCGTCGACGGGGTGCTCGAACGCGACGGCCGAGTGGTTCACGTTCTCGGCGAGGATCCCGGCGACTCGATCACCGTCGGCGCGACCGTCTCGGCGATCGTCGACGACGCGTTCCGGACGTACTGCGCCCGGGCACACACTGCCTCACACGTCCTCTACGGCGCTGCGCGCCGGATCTGTACGGATCTCGGCTACGCCGGATTCGACATCTCGCCGGAGAAAGTGCGCGTCGACCTGACGACTGCAGAGCCGTTAGACGACGGCGACCTCGTCGAACTTGAACGACTCGCCAACCGGACCGTCTGGGACTCGCTGTCGGTGTCGTGGGAGCGGCTCCCTGAGAACGAAGCGCGCGCGCTCGATGGGATCGCGTTCAACACGAAGACGGAGGAGGGTGCCATGAGCGGAAGCCAGGCCGTTCGCGTCGTTACGGTCGGCAGAGGTGGGGCGGCCGACCGCGCGGACCAGCTCGACGCGGAGCCGTGGGACGTCGCCGCCTGCGGCGGTACCCACGTTCGCAACACCGCCGAAATCGGGCCGATCTCGGTACTCGATCGGTCGAATCCCGGCGAGGGTGTGACTCGCGTCGAGTTCGCGGTCGGCCCGACCGCGATCGACCACAACGCAGCGGTCCACGCCGCGGCGTTGGAAGCGGCGACGAGCCTCGACACTCGTATCGGTGAGCTTCCCGACGAGATCGATCGGCTCCAGGAGAAGGCCGACCGGCTCGAAGGTGAACTGCGAACTGTCCGATCGGAGCTGCTCGGAGCACGACTCCGCGAGCTCCCGACGACCGAGGTCGACGGCGCGACGTGGGCGATCGGTGCGGTCGACGAGACGGACCCGAACGCGCTTCGGGAGCCGGCGGAGTCCGTGCTCGGCGACGATACGGGAGGCGCGCCGGACGCGATCGCGGCGGTTGGAGCCGGCGGGGCGCCGTTCCTCGTCGTTGCCGTCGACGACCGCTCCGCGGGTGACGGCTCCGCCGGCACACCCGACGCCGGCGACGTCGTCGCCGCGGTCACAGACAAATTCGGCGGTGGCGGCGGCGGGGGCCCGACGTTCGCACAGGGGGGCGGACTCGACGCGGACCCGGACGCGGTCGTCTCGTGGCTCCGCGACCGATGACCGGAAAGCTCGGCCCCGAGGCGCTCGCTGAAGTGCTTGCGGCGACCGGCGCGGACGACCCGGCCGTTGCGGTGGGAGCGGCGTACGGCGAGGACGCCGCCGCGATCGATCTCGACGGAGCGGACTCGACGCTCGTCGTCGCCGCGGATCCGCTGTCGCTGGCCGCCGACGCGGTCGGCGAGCTCGCGGTCCACGTCGCCTGCAACGACGTGGCGGCGAGCGGTGCGGACCCCCGATGGCTCACGCATACGCTCTTTTTACCCGACGATGACTCGACCCGGCGGCGGACCGTCACGACACAGGTCGACGAGACCGCCCGCGACCTCGGCGTGGCGATTGTCGGTGGCCACACGGAGGTGTTGCCGTCGCTGGGGCGGCCCCTCTGCTCGATGACCGCGCTCGGGACCACGGACCGCTTCGTGTCGAGCGGCGGAGCCGAACCGGGCGACCGTCTCCTGTTGACGAAAGGCGCGGCCATCGAGGCGACGGCGATCCTCGCGACCGACTTCCGGGAGGCGTGTTCGGATGCGGGCGTCTCGGCCGCAACGCTCGATGCTGCGGCCGGGTTCCTCGACGACGTGAGCGTCGTTCCCGACGGAGCAGCGATTCGTGACACCGCGACCGCGCTCCACGATCCGACCGAGGGCGGCCTGCTGACGGCGCTCGTCGAGACCGCGAGCGCGAGCGAGACGGTGCTAGCGGTCGAGCGCGACCGCGTCCCGGTTCGACCCGAAACGGTAGCCTGTTGTGACGCGCTCGGCGTCGACCCGCTGGCGACGTTCGGCTCTGGCGCGTTGCTGGCGGCGGTCCCGCCGGAGCGCGTCGTCGAGGCGCTCGCCGCGCTCGATACAGCCGATATCGACGGCGCCGTCATCGGGGAGGTGCGAGCGGGCGGACGTGGTGACGGTACTGACGCTGCAAGCGACAGCGACGAGCCCGAACCAGGAACCGTCCTCCTCGACGGCGACCAAATCACCGAAGCGCCGCGCGACGAGCTGTATCCGCTCTGGGTGTGAGACGGGCAGACGAGCTGACTGCCGCGCTCACTGCCCGGACCCACCCCGATCGCTCACCTTTTTCCGTGTGAGATCGAACCAGGATGTATGACTGGCGCACGCGTCGGCTCATCGCTCACCGACGAACAGGAGGCGATCCGGGAGCTTGTCCGGGAGTTTGCGGTCGAGGAGGTCCGGCCCGGAGCCGGCGAGGCGGACGAGACCGAGACCTTCCCCGAGGCCGTCTGGGACGGACTCGCCGAGCTCGGCCTGACCGGACTGACGGTCCCGGAGGCGTACGGCGGCTTCGACG
>LKMY01000042.1 GCA_001564205.1 Nanohaloarchaea archaeon PL-Br10_U2g5 | reverse complement strand
CCCATTCCGGGTGCGAGACCGAACGGGAGATCCGCGTACAGCGCCATCACGATCATCGCGGCGATCGACGCGATGATCGTGACGACTGCGAGCAGTTGGAAGGTGTTGTCTCCGACGTCGATTGCGGCCGAGAGGATCGCCGGATTGACCACGATGATGTACGACATCGTCAGGAACGTCGTTAACCCGGCGAGCAGTTCGGTCCGAACGTCAGAGCCGCGCTCAGCTACGTCGAAGTACGCCGCCAAGGAGTCGGTAAGGCCCATATGACTGAGTTCGTCTATTTCTGAGATAGTATAAAACGCACCGATCTCGAGACGACATGTGTGCGAGTTCGTGCATACAGTCTGGGAGGATTGCGGTACACAGCCCGAAATGTGGTCAAACCCGTGTATCTCTCAGCTCGAGACCGCGTCCGTGTTCACTCGAACGTCGTCAGTGCGCCGACCGGTGCGTCGGTTATCGCTCGCGCGCGCTGCATCCCCTCGTCGCCGACCGCGATGAGAGTGAACACGCCGGAAACGTCGGCATCGGCCTGTAAAGCGATGTCGAGGAGCAGCTCTTGCGTCTCGCCCGAGCGGATCAGGTCGTCGACGACGAGAACGGTGTCACCCGCGCCGACCGCGCTCGCGGGGAGGTAATAGGTGAGTTCGATCCCGGACGCGAGCCGCTGGCGTGACTCGATGAACTCCTCGACGGCGGTCTCCTTCGACTTCTTGGCGTACGCGAGCCGCGCGTCGAAGAAGGAGGCCATCGCCGCGCCGAGAGTGATTCCGTCCGTGGCGGCCGTGAGAACCACGTCCGGCGACTCGAAGCCGAACGTCTCCGCGGCGACCGGGGCGACGAGGTCCAGAAACGACTGGTCGAAGACGACGCCGGAGTTGTCGACGTACCCCTCGTCGTCGAACTCGATGCGGGCCACCAGCTCGTCGGCGAGCGCCTCGCGACCGACCGCCTCGACGACCTCGCTGGCGCGGTCGGTGCCCGGGAGGACGTGTCCGTTGACGTATCGGTTCAGATCACCGGCAGGGAGCCCTGTTACCGCCGACAGCTCCTCGTACGTTCGCGTCTCTTTTAACATCCGCAACACGGCGACCGCCTGCAGCTGGAGGGCCGCCTTCTCTGCTCGATTCATACGAATGATCGCGATCGCACAAATATGAACATATCGAAGTGTTTTGAGCGATATGATATCCACGCTCACGGGATCACGTTGAGAACCCCATCGCCGGACCGTCCCCGGCGAGCGTCTGTCTATCGAGAGAGCGTCAGTGGGCCTCGTCTGGCGAAAAGAACAGCGTCGAATCGCTCAGCGTGATCTCGACGACGTCGCGGTCGTCGAGCGGACGCAGTCGCACGGTGAGCGGTTCGTCGTCTGCGCCCCCGCGAAGCTGGACGAAATCGGACCGGGAGAGGAACGTCGGGACGCAGATCGCCATCGAGGCGTCCGTGTCCTCCGCAACGATGAGACGGTACTGAACCCGCGCCTCTTCTGCGGCGTATATCCGAACCGCGTCGATGGCGGCGTCGTCCATCATCGAACGCACCTCGTCGAACGCCGATCCGGAGAGCAACACGTCCAAGCGACGCTCACTGATGACGGGGTTCACGTCTCCGGGATGGACTGCGATCGCCGTCCAGCCACGTTCGCGGTACTCGGCCGCAGTCGCTTCGGTGTCGGCGATCACGTCGCTCCACCGCCCCAGACGGTTTTCTCCGCTCATTGTCATTTAAATGCGTAGCACGGTATAAGTCGCTTTGTATCGCGCGGGTCACCCGAGGCGATCACGAGCCGTCATGTAAACGAATGGCAAGAATCATTTGGATAGGGGCAGCGTCTGCCGGAGACTATTTATGTGCTCGTGCATACCCAGTCATATGACAGACGCTGACAGCGATCACCTTAGCCGTCGAGCATATCTCACGTACGGAGCCGCCGGCACGGCAGTGGCGCTTGCGGGTTGTGCAGGAGACGACGTCGAAGATTTAGACGACGATCCAGCCACTGACGACGGCACTCCCGGTGACGAAGAGGAAAGCCACATCCACATCGCCCAGACGCAGAACCCGACGACGCTGGACCCGCACGACCACAGAGAGACCACGACGGATAACGTGCTGTTTCAGGCGTACGAGGTCTCGATCGGTCGCGACCCTGACGGCAATCTCGTCGAACAGCTCGTGACCGACTGGGAACCCCTCGACGAACAGCGGTACCGACTGGAGATCCGCGAGGGCGTGCCGTTCCACGAGGGTGGCGAACTCCTCCCCAGTGACGTCGCGTTCAGCATCAACCGGGTCGTCGACGAGGACGCCGGGAACCTCTCGAGTCCGCAGGCGGATCAGCTCGCGGGGGTCACCGGCGCAGAGGTCGAAGACGGCGATGTGATCGTCCACACCAACGAGGCGAACCCGATGGTGTTCGCCAACTTAGCCTCCTACTGTCCGATCGTTCAAGAAGAGTGGGTTATGGACCGCGCTTCGGACGAGGTCGCCGAAGAGATCAACGGTACGGGCCCCTACCAGCTCGAAGAGTTCGTCGACGGGGAACACACGGACTTCACCAGCTTCGCGGACTACTGGCGCGGTGAAGCCGAGATCGAAAGCGTCCGGATCGACGCCTCGGAGGAGTCGAGCACTCGAGTCAACAGCCTTCGAGCGGGCGAGATCGACCTCGCGACTGCAGTGCCGCCGACCGATGCCGGCGGGATCGAGGGCGACGACGACACGTACATCGCTGACGGCCCGAGTACGCGTATCCTCATGCTCCCGATGCGGTACGATGTCGAACCGTTCGACAGCCAGGAGTTCCGTCAGGCGCTGAACTACGCGATCGACCTCGACTCGATCATCTCGAACGTACTCTCCGGATTCGGTGACGCAACTTCCCAACCGACGCTCGAGGGCTACTTCGGCCACAACGACGATCTCGACCCGTATCCGTACGATCCAGAGCGCGCCGAGGAGCTCGTCGAGGAGAGCGGCCACGCCGGCGTCGAAATCGAGCTCGACGTTCCCGCGGGCCGATACCTCCAGAGCGACGAGATCGCGCAAGCGTGTGTCAACTTCATCGACGACCTCGACAACGTCAACTGCGAGATCAACATGCGAGACTTCGGCGAGCTCGCCGGACAGCTCCTCGACGGCGACATCACGACAACGCCCCCGTTCTTCCTTATCGGCTGGGGGAACACGACGTTCGACGCACAGCAGAACCTGCTGCCGTGGCTGACTGAGGGGACCTCACAGACGACGTTCGTCGACGAGGAACTCGGCGACCTCATCGGACAAGCAGAAACCGAAATCGACGAGGACGCTCGCGAGCAGCTGTTGATGGACGCGAGCGAACGCGCACACGACCTCGCTGTCTTCGTCTTCTTGAACCGAGAGTATCTCATCTACGGTCTCAACGAGCGGCTCAGCTGGGACCCCACACCCGACGAGTATCAGCGAGCCTACGAGATGTCGCTTCAGTGATCCCCGCCGAGTAACCCGTTCGACAGTTTCACACAGATTCAATTAATGGCACAGTATCAGTTCCTGATCCGCCGTGGGCTCCAGGGGCTTTTCGTCGTTTGGGGAGTCGTCACCGTCGTGTTCCTTCTGCGGTTCATGACTCCCGGAAGCCCGGTCGACTTCGTCGCGCCGCTGGATGCCGGCCCGGAGCTTCGCGCACAGATCGCAAGAAATCTCGGCCTCGACCAGCCGATCTACGTCCAGTACGGACAGTACATGTTCGGGCTCATTCAAGGCGACATGGGCTTTTCGTACATCCGTGGTCGTCCGGCGAGCGGTATCATCGTCTCGCGACTGCCGGCGACGCTCGAGCTCGCGTTCGCCGCGACCGTTGTCGCCATCATCTTCTCGATCCCACTCGGTGTGCTTTCGGCGACCCGCCGCCACGAGCCGACGGATTACGCGGCAACCGCGTTCTCGCTGGTCGGGATCAGCACGCCGAACTTCTGGCTCGGAATCATGCTCATCCTGTTGGTCTCCGTCGGATTGGGGATCCTTCCGACGAGTCGGCGACCCATTGGTCTTCTCCCCGCGATCGAAATGCTTCTGTTCCAACTCGATACGGTCGGTGTCCGCACGTGGATCCGCCACATGATACTCCCCGCGATCACCCTCGGAACCTACTTCACGGCGATGATCGTGCGACTCACTCGAAGCGGGATGCTCGACCAGCTCGGCCAGCCGTACGTGGAGGCGGCCCGCGCGAAAGGGCTTCCGGAGACGCTGGTGACGTATAAGCACGCGCTCCGAAACACGATGATACCGATCATTACGGTGTTAGGCCTCCAGTTGGGGACGCTTATCGGTGGGGCAGTGATCACCGAGTTCGTGTTTAATTGGCCCGGACTCGGCACGCTCATCATCGACGCCATTCGCGTCCGCGACTGGCCGATCATCCAGGGCGCGCTCATCGTTATCGGGGTCGGATTCGTCGTTATCAACATCGCTGTCGACGCGCTGTATGCGCGGCTCAACCCCCGGGTGGATCTCTGATGAGCGGGAAGATCCTCTCCGACCGCGTCCGACGGAGCCTTCGAAAAGAGTTCGGTCGCAGTCTGATGGCCAAGATCGGTCTGTTTCTGATTCTGTTGATGTTCATCACCGCAACGTTCGCTCCGTTCCTCGCTCCGCACGATCCGACCCAACAGGAGTTGGAGGAGTCGAACCTGCCACCGGTCGGCGTCACACAGACGGACGAGGAGTTCCAGTTCGTCGACGGTGAACGCCAGATCGTCGAGGTCACCGTCGTCGGAACGATGGAACACCCGCTCGGAACCGATGCGCTCGGGCGAGACCTCCTCTCACGCGTGCTGTTCGGCGCGCGAACGTCGCTACTCGTCGGGCTGTTCGGCACGATGTTTGCGGTCGTCACCGGCGTGAGCGTCGGACTGACCGCCGGCTACTACGGCGGCCGCGTCGACGACGCGCTGATGCGATTCGCCGACATCATGCTCGCGTTTCCGGCGCTTGTCCTCGCCATCGCACTGGTCGGTCTACTCGGACCGCTGACCATACTGATACCGGATCCGTTTGTCCAACTCGGACTCGTCTCCAACATGCCAGATAATTTCGTGTTCCCGGTGACGTTAACTATCGTCGTCGGCGTCGTCAACTGGGTGTGGTTCGCCCGGATCGCTCGCGGCGAAGCGCTGTCGATCCGACAACAGGAGTACGTGAAGGCGGCTCGGAGCCTCGGCGCGAGCGATTCGACGATCCTCCGTCGGCACATACTTCCGAACAGCCTCACACCGATTATCGTACTCGCAACGATACAGGTCGCAGCGATAATCCTGCTCGAGAGCTCGCTGTCGTTCCTCGGCTTCTCCGGAACGTCGCTGTCGTGGGGCTTCGACATCGCACAGGGTCGCGACTACCTCGGGACCTCGTGGTGGATTGCCAGCATGCCGGGGCTCGCAATCGTGCTCGCGGTGGTCGGTATCAATCTCCTCGGAGATTGGCTCCGTGACGCTCTCGATCCGGGGCTCGAAGGCGAAGGAGGTGGGATGTGATGAGTGACGATTCCATCCTCCGTGTTGAAGGAATGAAGACTCGGTTTTTCACCGAAGAAGGACAGGTAAACGCCGTCGAAGACGTCGATCTCGAGATCGCGGACGGCGAGGTGTACGGCGTCGTCGGCGAGTCCGGATCGGGCAAGAGCGTCACTGCCTTATCGCTCCTCGGGCTGCTCGAGTCGCCCGGTCGCGTCACGGACGGGCAGATCTGGTACCGGAGTGATAGCCTGGCCGACTCCCTCGCCGATGAGGTTCCGGACGCGGTCAGCGGAAACGAAGTCGACCTGTTGGCGCTGCCCGATCGGCTCCGCCGAACGCTCCGCGGGACGCACTTCAGTATGATCTTCCAAGATCCGATGAGCAGTTTCAACCCGAGTCTGACCGTCGGCGAGCAGATCGCTGAGGCGGTCGAGGCACAGCGCCGAGCGCGGTCGAATCCGCGCTCTGTTGCCTCCCGGACGCAGGGATACGGGCTCGGTCAGTATCTCATGAGCTTCGTCTCATCGTCACGGGAGTACGTCACCGAGAAGAGTCGGGACCGCGCGATAGAGCTCCTCGAGATGGTGGGCATCCCCGACCCCGTTCTCCGGGCCGATGAACATCCTCACGAGTACTCTGGCGGAATGCTCCAACGGGCGATGGTCGCGCAGGCGCTCGCCGGGGAGCCGGAGGTTTTGATCGCCGACGAACCGACGACCGCGCTCGACGTCACCATTCAGGCACAGGTGTTGGATCTGCTCGACGACATCCAAGCGGAGACGGGGATGACGATCCTGTTGATCACGCATAACCTCGGTGTCGTCGCTCGAATGTGCGACAAAGTCGGCGTGATGTACGCGGGCGAGATCGTCGAGCGCGGCACGCTCACGGACGTGTTTGACGCTCCCGTTCATCCGTACACGAAAGGACTGCTCGGCAGTGTTCCAAATCTCGACGGCGCCGGCGGTCGGCTCCAACCGATCGCCGGCAACGTCCCGAGCCTCCTCGATCACGAGATGCCGGACAGATGTTACTTCGCCGATCGGTGTCCGAAAGCGATGGAGACCTGTCTCGAGAAGCCGCCGGAGTTCGACGCCGCAGCGGGATCAGAGAGCCACACGACGATGTGTTACCTCGCCAATGAGCCGTACGACGAGCGTCTCGCGCTTCCGAACGGATACTTCGAGGAGGGGAACGCTCCCGATCTCGAAGCCGCTACAGACGGTGGCAACGGAGTCGACGAGCAGCACGATGACACCGAGGCCACCGGGGGTGAGATCCGATGAGTGAGACTCCGTCATCGGGGAGCACGGCGGAGCCGCTCGTTCGGGTTCGCAACCTGCAGAAATACTTTTGGGAGGACGACTCGCTGTTTGACAGACTGTTCGGGACCGAGCCGACCGCCGTGAAGGCCGTCGACGGGATCTCTTTCGATATCGACCGAGGAGAGACGCTCGGACTCGTCGGGGAGTCCGGCTGCGGGAAGTCGACCACCGGCGAGACGATACTCCGTCTGCAGGAACCCACCGGGGGGCGCGTCGAGTTCGAGACCAGAAACGTGTACGACCTCGACGGTGCCGATATGCAGGCGTTCCGTCGGGAAGCACAGGTCGTGTTCCAGGATCCGTTCTCCAGTCTCGATCCGCGAATGACGGTCGGTGATATCGTCACGCAGCCGCTCGAGATCCACGATGTCGGGACCGAAACCGAGCAGATCGAGCGCGCCCGAGAGCTGCTGGACCGCGTGGGACTCTCCGCCGATCAGCTCGACCGCTATCCACACGAGTTCTCCGGCGGGCAGCGTCAACGAATCGGGATCGCTCGCGCCCTCGCGCTCGAGCCCGAGTTTCTCGTGCTCGACGAGCCGACGAGTGCACTCGACGTCTCGGTGCAGGCGCAAGTGCTCAACCTCCTCGACGACCTCCAAGACGAGTTCGATCTCACGTATCTCCTCATCAGCCACGATCTGTCCGTCATCAACCACATCTGTGACCGGGTCGCGGTGATGTATCTCGGCGAACTCGTCGAGATCGGTCCCGTCGAGGAGATATTCGAGGACCCGAAACACCCGTACACGAACGCGCTGCTCGGGAGCGTTCCGCGAGCATCGACCGACGAACGCGAGCGCGAGCGACACACGATCTCCGGTGACGTTCCGTCGCCGCGCAACCCCCCGTCCGGCTGCTCGTTTCGGACGCGGTGTCCGGTCGTCATCCAACCGCCGACGATCGACCTCCCACAGGGTGCGTACCGCGAAATCGTCGAGTACCGGACGCTCCTCGAGACGGGTCGTCTCGACCCCGACCTTCGGTGGGAACAGCTAGACGATCCCGACCGGACGGACACCGCCGCGTTCGTCGATCAGCTGTTGGAGGAGCTATTCACACACGAATTCCCGGGCGAAGACGATCGAGTGATAACCGAATCGATTCAGACGCTCGCGGACGGCGGTGTCGACGACGCTATCGAAATTCTTCGCGGCCGGTACGAGTCCCCCTGTGAGGTAGTGAACCCCGAACTCACTGAGACGGCTCACCCGTCGGCGTGTCTCCGCGACGAGCAGCCGACCGCCGTCACCGACGCGGTCGAAGCGTGGGAGACCGATGCCGCGTCGTCGGGTCCGACGGCGCACGAAACGCGGGCGGTCGAGGAGTCCTCTACGTCGAAGTGAATCAGTGCGGCTCGGGGCGGCGATTTGCGGCTACCGCTCGCGAACGACGACGAACTCCGCGAGGTCGCGAAGGTATTCGAGCGCCTCGGTCTCGGGTGGGTCGGCGTCGTCGAGCGCGGCGAGCGCGAGTTCCGACTCCTCGCGGGCCCGTTCGTTGATCTCTGCCGGCGTGAGCGAGGTGACCTGCAGCACCGACGGGCGATCCATCTCGGCGTCCTGTCCGGTCGGCTTGCCGAGCGCCTCGGCGTCGGCCGTGGCGTCTAACACGTCGTCACGCATCTGAAAGGCGACGCCGACGCGCTCTGCGTACTCGCCGAAGCTATCGACCGCGCGCGGCTCGGCGCCGCCGGCTATCGCGCCGATTTCGGCGGCGGCCCGGAACAGCGCACCGGTCTTCCGTCTCGCGAGCTCCATGTACTCGGCCTCCGTCGTCGGCCGGGCGGCGAGCTCAGTGGCCTCACCCTCGCCGAGTTCGACCATCGCCTCGGCGACGGTTCGCATCGCTTCCGGCTTCGCAGAGAACAGCGCAAACGCCTCTCCGAGCAGCCCGTCACTGGTGATAATTGCCGGACCGTAGCCGAACTCGGCCCACGCGGAGGGAGTTCCGCGACGCACTTCGGAGCGGTCGATAATATCGTCGATCACGAGCGACGCGTTATGTACGAACTCGATTCCGGCCGCGAAATCGACGGCGTCATCGGGGTCACCGTCGAACGCCTCACACGCTAAGATAGTGACTGCGGGGCGCACGCGCTTTCCGCCGGCGAGGACGACGTGGCCGACCTCATCGGATAGCTCGTCGGGCTCGATCTCGTCGATAACGGTTTCGAGCCGGTCCTCGACCAGCCCGACCCGGCGCTCCAGGTACTCCATCTACCACTCGGAGGGGCCGACCGCGCAAAGGCCTAACGGAACGACGGCCGGACGACGGGCGGCGGATCGATCGCTGACGTGCGACGAGCAGACGGCGGCACACTCACTTGAACTTGACACCGACATCGTGGAGCCGCTCGTTGTTGGACGCGACGTTGATTAACAGCGGGGTGAGCGCCTCGATTTCGGGTGCGTTTGCGATCCCGCCGGCGTCGAGTGCGCGGAGCCCGTCGACCCCTTCGGCGACGGCAGTGACCGTCTCCTTCGCGTCCTCGTCATCGGCGATCACGAGCGTGTCGATTCCGAGGTCGGCGTCGAGGTTCGCGAGGCGAGCGGCCGCGAGGTTGTGGAACGCACCGACGACTGCAACGCCCTCGGGAGCCGCGTCGGCGACGATTCGGGTTACCGAGCCGGCACCCGGCTTGTGGTAGTGGAAGCCGTCCTCGTCGCGTTTCATTCCGGTCGCCGGCGAGACGAGCACGTCGCCGTCGTCGAGGACGTCGGCCACGGACTCCACGGTGTCGCCGACGTGGTACGGCGGCACCGCGAGCACGACGATGCGGGCCGACTCGGCGGCGTCGACGTTGTCGAACCCGTACACCTCGGCGTCGAGGCCGCGGCTCTCGAGTTCGGTCGTGTACTCTTCGGCTTTCGTCTCCGCTTTCTCAGCGTCTCGAGAGCCGATCAGCACCTCGTGAGCGGTGTCGGCGGCCAGCCGAAGGGCGAGCCCCTGTCCGATGTCGCCGGTCCCGCCGAGTATCGCGATATCCATACCGATCGTGGGTTCGTCACGCTCTTAGTGGTTGCGTGACCGGCCGTCCTCGCCACGGTTCGCGGTTGACACCACCCCGAGATCAAACGTCAGTTCAAGTGTGTTGACGGCGTCTCGACCGTATGAGCAATACCCCGTCGCTCGCGCTCCGGTACGTCGCCTGTGACGCCTGTGAAACGGTGTTCGCACTGCCGAACGACCCCGGGGAATTGGATGTCTGCGGGCGGTGTGGCGCGCGGGCGCTCCGCGAACTCCGCGGCGTTCACGGCCCGGACGACTACTTTACGGCGTGACGCCCCTCCGCGGCTTACGAACCGACCGCGGTCGCGTCGACATCGCGTGTGGAGGCGTGCGATCCGTAGATGGTCGCCCAATCAACCGGGCCACGGGTGGCCGCAGGAGTGTAAGTTTCAACGTTGAGATTCAGACCAGAAAGTACATATGGCTGATTAAGCCTTAATTAACTAGCCAGCAACCCGACTGACGTGTCCCGAAAGCGGATTTCGTGGATGCGCCAGTCGGCCGCAGCTGGGTTCAGCTATGAAACTAAACAACCTGTTTAACAACGACGATCGCGCCGTGAGTCCCGTAATTGGGGTTATCCTCATGGTCGCAATCACAGTGATCCT
>LKMY01000041.1 GCA_001564205.1 Nanohaloarchaea archaeon PL-Br10_U2g5 | reverse complement strand
TCGTCCGCGAACTCTCGCTCGGCCTGCTGCCAATTCATACACTGAACGTCCTAGCGAACCATCATAAACGATCCGGTAGTTCCTAGTTCACTCGTACACTAGGTGTCGAGTGGTAGCGGCCGCCAAGCGAGGGTTTAATTCCCAGAGCGCGCGAGGAGGCGGTGTGGACCCCGACCGGATCCCCGCCGAGTTCCCCGCCCCGAGCTTCCGCGGCACCCAAGAACAGGCGCTCGCGGACATCCGCGACGCGTTCGACGACGGCAACGACGTCGTCTTGGTGCGTGCGCCGACTGGGAGCGGCAAGTCGCTGCTCGCTCGGGCGATCATGGGTTCGGCCGACGCCGCCGGCGACGTGGCGCCGAGCGAGGCGACCGGCGCCTACTACACGACGCCGCAAGTGTCACAGATCGACGACGTCGAGGCGGACGACTTACTCGGCGATTTAGCCGTGATACGCGGGAAATCGAACTACGACTGCATCCTCCCAGGCGAACACGACACGCCGGTCAACCGCGCCCCCTGCGTCCGCCAGCAGGGGTTCGACTGCTCGGTGAAACACCGCTGTCCGTACTTCTCTGACCGCGCCATCGCCTCCGGGAACCGCTACGCCGCCATGACGCTCGCGTACTTCATGCGGACCGCCGGCTCGGAGGTGTTTCGCAAGCGCGACGTCGTCGTGATCGACGAGGCGCACGGACTCGCGGAGTGGGCCGAGATGTACGCGACGATCGAGCTGTCTCCGGGGCGCGTTCCCGTCTGGGACGATGTCGGCGTCCCCGACGTCGAAGCCGACGCCGGTTCCGAGGAGGACGCGATCGACCGTACCGCACGGTTCGCCGCGTCGCTTCGTGACGTCGCCAAGCGCGCGAAAGACGAGCTGACCGGACGCCCCGAACTCGACCGCGACGAAGTGGCGCGCCGCGATCGGCTCGGCGAACTCGTCAGCGAACTCGGCTGGTTCTTGGAGGATTACCGCGATCCGGAGTCGCCGACGACGTGGGTCGTCGACCAGTCGGGTGGGGAGGGATCGCCGCTCGCGATCAAGCCGCTCGACCCCGCTCGATATCTCCGGCATACGGTGTGGGACCGCGGGAATTGCTTCGCGTTGCTGTCAGCAACCATCCTCTCGAAGAACGCGTTCTGTCGCGGTGTGGGTCTCGACCCCGCAAACGTCGCCTTAGTCGACGTCGAGCACACGTTCCCGTTGGAACACCGGCCGCTGTACGACGTGACGCAGGGATCGATGACGTACGAACACCGCGACGAGACGATACCGAAGATCGCCCGGCTGATCGTTCGGTTGATGGCTGAACACCCGGACGAGAAGGGGTTGATCCACGCGCATTCGTACGACATCGCCGGACGCCTCGTCGAGCTGCTCGGGGAGTTCGGCGTCGCTGCCCGAGTTCGGCGACACGGCCGCGAGAACCGCGATGCGGAGCTGGAGACGTGGAAGGCGTCTTCCGCGCCGGAGGTGTTCGTCTCGGTGAAAATGGAGGAGGCGCTCGACCTCCGAGATGCGCTCTGCCGGTGGCAGGTGGTGTGTAAAGCGCCGTATCGCAACACCAGCGATTCCCGAGTCGCCCGTCGGCTCGCGGACGATCAGTGGGCGTGGTACCATCGGACCGCGCTGCGGACCGTCATCCAGGCCTGCGGACGGGTCGTCCGCGCGCCGGACGACTACGGCGCGACGTATCTCGCTGACAGCTCCCTGCTCGACCTGTTCGAGCGGGCGAAAGCAGACACGCCGCCGTGGTTCCGCGACCAGGTCGAGGCGATGACGACCCCGACGCTGCCCGATTTCGACCCGACCGCCGCGCTCGCCGGGATCGACGCCGACCCGTCGGGCCCGTCGCGAGCGGGTCGCCGTCGCAGGTCCGGGGGAAGCGGCGAATCCGTCCAGGGCGATGCGGGAACGACTGTGACTGATCGGTCCGAGGCCGACGCCGAGCGCCGACGAGACCACCCGCTTTCTGACGTCTGGGGGGACGGATAGCGCGCTCAGACGGGCGGAAGGACGAACGTTTCAGCGGCGGCTCCGTGAAATCGCGAGATTGCCCGTGAAGACCAGTCGAGGTTATAACAGCGTGACGCCCCACGCGGCCATGGAACTCACCATGAGAAACGCGAAGAACAGCGCGAAGATCTGCTGTCGGTTCATACACTAGATACGGCCACAGGGGGTGATAATTCCTGCGGGCCATCGTGGACAGTGGTTATACACCGCCACGCGGAATGACTGTCAATATATATCGTATAAGGTGTATCAGGAGCCTGAATGAAGTAGTAACATTCATAAACGTTCATGTCCCACACCTCGATATGGCAACGAAGGGGCTGTCGAGTGCGCTGACGCTGTACGGTGCGCGAACGCTAACACTCTCTCAAGCGGCTGCACAGGCTGGACTGAGCGAGACCGAGTTCATCGACCAGCTCGAGCGTCGCGGTATCGAAGTCACCGAGTCAGAGCGCGCTGCCGCGCTCGGCAACGAGCGCCCCGCCCGCGCGGACTGAATCGGTTCTCGTCGTATCGGTTTCTCTCATTATCCGTCTCAGTCGACGAGCCACCGGTTCACTCCTCGGGGACGAGATGGACCGTTCCGTCGTGCTCGAACGCCAACACGGTGTCGGCGTCGTGGTCGACGAACGTCGGATTGGGGACGGTCTTCGCCTCGTAAGTTACCGGATCGAGCACCTGGATCGCGTTCTCGTCTTCCACCGTCACGACGGTCGTCTCAGCGGTGTCGTCTCGTGTTCCGAGCCGGTCGGCGTCGGGTGCGTTTGCGTCCTCGAAATCGGAGGTGTAGGCATCCCCGGTCGCGAGGCGCACGCCCTGCAAGCGTCCCGAGACGCTCGTGACGAGCACGGGACCGTCACCGTCGGCGGGATCAATGATCTCGCCCGCGGCGTACCGCGGGAGCCGAACCGCGAACGTCACCCGGTACACCTCGTTTCCGTCGCCGTCTTCGGTGACGAGCGTCGGGTACGATTCGAAGCTCCCGCCGAGCGCCTCGGTGATACGCCTCGCGACGTTCTGTGCGAGCCGATTCGAGGAGAGCTTAACGTTCGGCCCGTCGTCGGTCTCGTTCACCTCGGTGATGAACGCCTCGCGGTCGCCGTCGGCCTCCTGCTCGGCGACGTACGACTCGGCGATCGAGAGCGCCTCTGCGCGCTCCTCTGGGGTGATCTCTCGGCTGTCCGCACGGACTTGTACGGTCCCTGCGTAGTAGCCGCCGGCAATGCGCCCGCAGCGGTCGCAGGTCCCCCGAGAAATCTTGACCGGAACCGTCACCTCCGCCGACCGAAGCGTTCCGCGGACGACCCCAGAGAATCGACAGTGCATCCGCACGTTGTTCTCGTCGACCTGCTCGGGCTCGACGCTCCAGTCGACGTCCGTGGCACCGACGTGTATCCCGAGCGCCCCCGCGACCTCATCGACGGCCACGTCGGTGTAGTCGCGCGCGCCGACGTCGCGCCAAGACTCGCCGCGGTGGACCGCGCCACACCCGGAACAGACGAGCACCTCGATCCGATCGGGGGCGTCGACCAAGTCGAAATCCTCGAAGTAGCAGTCGTCGCACAACAGCGCGTCTCGTCCCCGCGGCTCGCCCGGTAGCGGTTCGCGCCGCTCAGGGACGGCGTCACCGCACCGCGGACAGAACTCCCGCGATTCGCTCATTACCGCTCGATACGCCGACAAGGCGTTTAAGCGGCGCGGACCGTCGCCGTGTTATCGGTGACGCTCGGTTCGGCAAGGACACTCCGATCCCCCGCGCTCGCGGACCGCCCTTGTCGCCCGACCCTCCGAAATCGTTTTTCGCACGGGCCGTAAATAGACGCGTATGAGTGGGAACCCCGACGACGAACGGCTCGAAGAGTTGCGAGAACAGAAAATGAAGGAGCTCCGCGAGCGCCAGCAGGGTGGGGGCGCCGACGCCGAGGCCCAACAGGAGGCACAGGAGCGCGCCGATGCCCAACAGGAGGCAGTGCTCAAACAGTACGTCACCGATACTGCACGCCAGCGACTCAACGCCGTCGAGATGTCGAAACCGGAGTTCGGCGAGAAGGTGAAACAGCAGGTGGCGGCACTCGCTCAGAGCGGTCGTATCCAAGGCAAGATCGACGAAGACCAGATGCGCGACCTACTTAAAGAGCTCCAGCCCGAACAGCAGAGCTTCGACATCCGGCGGCGGTAAATGGAGCTCGCGCTCCTGTACAGCGGGGGGAAAGACTCCTCGCTCGCCGCCCATCTGCTCGATCGGTTTTACGACGTGCGCTGTGTCACCGGCAGCTTCGGGCTCACCGACGACTGGGAACACGCCGAACGGGCCGCCACGGAGCTCGGCTTTCCGTTCGAGCGGATCGACCTCGACCGCACCGTCGCCGAGACGGCCATCGAGACGATGATCGAGGACGGCTACCCCCGAAACGGGATCCAACGCGTCCACGAACACGCCTTAGAGACGATTGCGAGCCACGACGTCGACGCCATCGCGGACGGGACCCGGCGAGACGACCGCGTGCCGACGGTGTCTCGCGCGCAGGCGCAAAGCCTTGAGGACCGGCACGGTATCGACTACATCTCCCCGTTATCGGGATTCGGCCGACACGCCGTCGACCGGCTCGTCGAGGCGACGTTCGACGTTCAACAGGGGCCGAGCGAGGAGGTGCCGAAAGCGGACTACGAAGACGAGCTTCGAACGCTCATCGCGGACGAACACGGCGAGAAGACGGTCGCTGACGTGTTCCCCGACCACGATCAGACGTACGTGCACGGCCGCAACGACTGAGCGGAATCGGTCCTTCCCGGACCGTCCCGAAAGGATGGTTTCAAGCGGGCGCTCGCCGAACTCGCGTCCATGTACGACGGACTGAAAGGGTTTCGCGATTTCTACCCCGGCGAGCAGTCAGCTCGTCGCGAGGTGACAGACGCGATCGAGGGAGCCGCACAGCAATACGGCTTCCGCGAGATCGCGACACCGGCGCTCGAACGAACGGAGATGTACGTCGACAAGTCGGGAGAGGAGATCGTCGACGAGCTGTACGCCTTCGAAGATAAGGGCGGCCGCGGCGTGTCGCTCACGCCGGAGCTGACACCGACGGTCGCCCGGATGGTCGTCGCGAAGGGCCAGGAGCTGTCGAAGCCGATCAAGTGGATGTCGACTCGCCCGTTCTGGCGCTATGAGCAGGTCCAGCAGGGGCGGTTCAGAGAGTTCTACCAGACGAATATCGACGTGTTCGGCTCTTCGGCGCCCGAAGCCGACGCCGAGGTGCTCGCGGTCGCGGCCGACGCGCTCACGTCGCTCGGACTCACCCGAGACGATTTCGAGTTCCGAGTCTCACACCGCGACATCCTCGGCGGGCTCGTTCGGGCGCTCGCGGACGACCTCGACGCGGTCGATACGCAAGCCGCGATCCGCGCGGTCGATAAGCGCGAAAAGATCGACGACGGCGAGTACTACGGACTGCTCTCAGACGCCGGACTCAACCGCGACACCGCCCGGGAGTTCGACGATCTGATCACGGGCGTCGACAGCGTCGCCGACCTCGACGCGATCGCAGAGGCGGGCAGTGAAGACGTCGCAGCCGCCGTTTCGAACCTCCGGAACGTGCTCGCCGCGGCCGACGACTTCGGCGCCGGCGAGTTCTGTGAGATCTCGCTCACGACCGCTCGCGGGCTCGACTACTACACCGGCGTCGTCTTCGAATGCTTCGACTCGACCGGCGAGGTATCGCGGTCCGTCTTCGGCGGCGGCCGATACGACGACCTCATCGAGAGCTTCGGCGGCCAGCCCACCCCGGCGGTCGGGGTCGCACCGGGGCACGCGACGCTCAAGCTGCTCTGTCAGCGCGCGGGCGTCTGGCCCGCCGAGGAGCTGACGACGGACTACTACGTCCTCTCCGTCGGTGACACTCGTGTGAAAGCGGCCGAAATCGCTCGTGGGCTTCGAGAGCTGGGCGATCAAATCGTCGTCGAGAGCGACGTCTCCGACCGATCGTTCGGCGCGCAGCTCGGCTACGCCGACTCGATCAACGCGGAGACCGTCGTCGTCGTCGGCGAGCGCGACCTCGCGAACGGTGAGGTGACGGTGAAAGATATGGCGTCGGGCGACGAGACGACCGCGCCGGTCGACGAGTTCCCGCCGGAGTCCGGGCGACCGACGTACGAAGATTACGAGTAGCGGTCGCGAGCGATCCATATCCTATTTAAACGCTTCTCGCAGGAAGACGAGCGCCCCACCCAACATCGCGAGGTTCCCGAAGAAGGCGAGTCGCTCCCCGCTTTTGTCGTCCTCGTCGGCGTTCCAGAAGTCGTGCATGGTCGCCGTGACGACGGTTAAAAAGGCGACCGCCGCACCGGTCGAGAGGCGCGGGAGCCGCCAGAGCGCGATTCCGACTCCCGCGACGACCATCATCCCGGACGCGAACGGGGCCGCCACATCGGGCATCGGAACCCCCGCCGACTCCGCGTACTCGATCGTATCGTCCATGTCGCGGAAGTCCTCGGAAGCCTGTGCGGCGAGTCCCGCGCCGAGCAGCACCCGGCCGATTCGTGAGGGCGCGCCGTGTCCCTCGTCTACCGTGTCGATAGCGTCGTCGTCTTTGCTCATGTGTTGAGTAACGGTAGCACGCCTCATAAATCGCGGTGTCGGTGAGACGCGGTTAGCGATTCTCCTTCTCGTCGTATCGGTCCGGGACGTGAGACTGCAGCGTCGACGGGATCAACGCGACGATCCGAGCCGCGGCCTCCGCAAGGTGTCGACGGAGGACCGTGTACACGACGCCGACGAGCAGCGATGCGATCACGACGAGCCGAAGCGGCCCGGTGAGCAAATATAAGAGCGGAAGCGACAGTCCGACCGTTAACGCGAGGTCTCCATACGACCCGTCGTATCGGATGCGACCCCGGGGAGCGATCCACCGTTTTCGGTAGTGGTCGTACACGGCTCGGTCGGAAGTCCCCTCCCAAGGCCGAAGCTCCAATCCGCCGCCGTAGATGTCGCTGACGCTGTGAACCGCCGCTGCGAGCAGGAACACCGCGGCGCCGACGGTCACGGCAGACGGTACGAGCGCTGCCACGGGAACGGCGAGTCCGGCGAGCACCGAGTAGTATACCGGGTAATGGAGCGTTCTCCGGTGGCCGGTGTACATGTCGAGGTCGGGGAACAGTCCCCCGAGCGCGCCAGCGACAAACCCGACGGCCGCCAGCTCCGGGGCCAGCCGTAGCAGCGGCGCGGCGAGGAGCATCCCGGCGAGCACGTGGGTCGGCAGCATCATCGTGCCGGAAGGGAAGCGACAGAAACACATGAACGTATCGACCCGGAGCACGAGCGTGCCGACCCGGAGCACGAACGTATCGACTCGGACGGCGGGCTTATTTTGATGGCCCCGAGTCATGTGGTATGCTCATGACGCCGGGACCGACAGCGGTCCCCGAACCAGTCCGTGACGCGATGAGCCGTGAGCTGATCAACCCCGATGTCGACCCCGAGTTTCAGCGGATCTACGAGCGTCTCACCGACCGACTGGTGACGGTGTACGGAATCGACACGGCGGATTCGAACCACGACATCGTCGTCCCCGGCGGCGAAGGAATCTTGGGGTTAGAGGCCGCGATTGCCTCGCTCGTCGAACCAGAGACCGAGGTTCTCTGTCTCTCGAACGGACTCTACGGCGACGGCTTCGCCAATTTCGTCGAGCAGTACGGGGGTGAAGCGACCCGTATCAGTGCCGACTACGACGAGCCGCTTCCGCTCGCCGCCCTCGAACGCGTGCTCACAGACAGCGACACCGAGTTCGACGTCGCGACGATGGTTCACTGCGAGACGCCGACGGGAATGCTCAACGACATCGGTCCCGCGCTCGACCTGCTGAACGAGGCGGGCGTGCTCACCGTCGTCGACGCCGTCTCCTCGCTCGGCGGCACACCGGTTCCGACAGACCGGATCGATATCTGTCTCGGCGCGTCTCAGAAATGTTTCAGCGCGCCTCCGGGGCTCACCACCGCGGCGATCAGTGACCGCGCGTGGGCCGCGATGACAGAGCGCGATCCGCACTCGCTGTACACGAACTTCCTCCCGTGGCGCGACACGGACGAGGGGTTCCCGTACACGCATCTCACCACGAACGTCGTCGCGCTCGACGAGGCGCTCTCGCTGCTTTTGACAGAGGGGCTCGACGAGGCGTACGCGCGTCACGAAGCGGCCGCGGAGCGCTGTCGGAAGCGCGGAGCGGAGCTGGGACTAGAGCCGTATCCGAGCGTCGACCGGAGCGCTCCGACCGTCACGGCGTTCCGCGTTCCCGGACGCGCGGGCGACCTCCAGCGCGCGCTCCACGAGGACCACGACGTGCTCGTCGCGACCGGTCTCGGCGACCTCGCGGAGGACGTTCTCCGGATCGGTCACATGGGCCACGCGGCCCGTCTCGATCGCGTTGACGCGACGATGGATGCGCTCGCTGCGGTGTCGGAGTAGTTGGGACGGCAGATTGCTACTCTATCAGAGAGACGCCCCAGACCGAATCACAGAACGTGACTCCTTTATTAAGCGGTCGTCACGTACGATCCGCATGAAAACGATTGAACGCGGGTCCGCAGGATCGGCCCGCGTCGCGATCGTCGGCGGGATACACGGCGACGAGCCCGCCGGCGAGCGGATCGTCAGGCGACTCGCTGCGGAGCTCGACGAGGGAGGAACCGGAACGGGGAGCGTTCGGCTGATAATCGCCAACGAGCCCGCACTGGCGGCGGAGACCCGGTACACCGACGCCGACCTGAATCGGGTGTTTCCCGGCGACGTCGACAGCGACGACTACGAGCGGGCGCTCGCGCCGCGGCTCGCCACCGAACTCGACGGGA
Source organism: Nanohaloarchaea archaeon PL-Br10_U2g5 (assembly GCA_001564205.1). Next base: position 1,804 of record LKMY01000041.1, on the reverse strand, counting down.
TGGACGCCGTGCTCGCGCTCCACAGTTCACACAGCGCGCCGCCTCCCTTCGCGATCTACAGCGACCTGACGGAGTCGGTGCAGCGGAGCGTGACCGGGATGCCCGTCGACTACGTCGTTGATTCGAGCGGGCTCCGGTCGACGACGCTCGACTCGGTCGTCCCGCATACGGTCTCGATAGAGGTCGGCCGTCAGGGGAGCGAAGAAGCAGTCGAGTTCGGCTACGAGGCCTGCTTGGCGTTCCTTCGCGCGCACGGTGCGCTTGAGGACGAACCCCCCACGTTTACCGAGACGACGATCGTCGCAGGCGACGAGGAGGTGCCGAAAGGCGGCGGCAACCCCAACGTCTACTACGCGAACTTCGAGGAGATTCCCGTCGGTGAAGTGTTCGCCGAAGATGACGTGTACACGCACCGTATCGAGGCGGCGGGCGTCGTTCCAATCCTCGCCAGCGAGCACGGCTACGAGGAGATATTCGGGATCTACGGCCGGGTAACGGGAACGCTGAAGCCGCCGAACGGAGATGCAGACATCCACGAGAAGGAGCAACCCGATCGGCAGGAAACCGCAGAGTAGGCGTCGGCGTTACTTGGCGGTCGGCGTGACGTCACCGACGGCGTCCATCACCTGTATCGCCGCGCTCGCGGCGAGCCCGCGGGCGACCTCGTCGGTGTCGGCGTCGGCGATACCGGCCTCCAGCTCGTCGGGATCCGGCGTGAACCCGGCCGAGACGGGATGTCCGGCGGGCGGATTGACTGCGACAGTCGCCTGTGGGCCGTTGGAGCTGACCGACAGCTCGGAGCCGACGACGTAGCTGTCTGGAAGATACGATTCAGTTCGGGAGACGATTCCGGCTACCGCGCGCCGGAGGCGCCGTTCTTGATCGGGGGAGAGGTCGACGGCCGCGGGTTCGCCCGCGTTCGTCACGCCCGGTGCCCCGGCATACGGATTGTTGCCGTTCATCGAAGACACACCAACTACGTGGACCCTATTCAAAAAGCCGTCGGCGGGGGCGATATCGCCGGGGTGCCTAGAAGATCGGGTCGGACTCCCCGTACGCGGCAATCACCACCGCGGTCGTGTATCGATCCGGGCTCGCGGCGGCGGTCTCGACGCGAGTCTCGCGGTCCGGCAGGTCCCAGTCGCGAAGGGTTGTCCCCGCGTCCAGCCCAGTCTCGATGCGGTCGCGGACCGAGTCGGGATTCTCGCCCGTCACCTCATAAAACAGCCCCGGTCCGGGACCCGTCGCCCAGCCGAGTCCGGCGGCCACATCGGGACGGCGGCGTGGGGCACGCGTCGACTCGGCGTCCTCGGCACCGGCGCGGCCCCCTTCTCGGAAGTCGACCTCGTCGTTCGGGCCGACCGTCCGTCGCGCCTCGACGACCGTCAGCCGGTTGCCCGCAGGACCCAGATCCGGCGCCTCTGCAACGGCCGTGACGGTCGCCTCAGCGGGCACCACAGAGGAGACGGCGACGAGGTTGTAGTTGTGGAGGTTCGCGTCAGCGAGCGCGGCGTCGTAGGAGGCCATCGCCGTGTCGGCGACGCCAACGCCGCCGGCGACGTGGATGGTGTTCATCGACGGAAAGTCGGCGGCGTGGGAGCTAAGGGGTTACGAAGCGGTCGCGCTCAGAGCGTCGACCGAGGCAGGTTCCTGATAAATAAACGTGGTGACGAGGCTGGGGAGGCGAGTGGTGCGGTCGCTGTGCGGGTGGGGCGCAAAGGGCCAGCCGACGGCGGCCGGGACTTTGGAGCTGTTCACCGTCGATCCGCTGCCAACCGTTTATACTCACTGTGAAAAATCGAGT
>LKMY01000040.1 GCA_001564205.1 Nanohaloarchaea archaeon PL-Br10_U2g5 | reverse complement strand
TCCGGCCTTCCAGTTTCCGGTGTCCGTCGATACGTCCGTCGCTGTCGCGGTTTCGGTTGCCATAGCGGTTCGTTTGACGACAAACAACAGGTAATATATGCTGGTAAAATGCGTTTATGACGCACGCTTCCCAAACAGATATATACTTGCTGAACTATCTCAGCCGAGTAACACTCTCGTACTCTCTTTATTAGACTACTTCCGCCCCACCACCCAACTCCTTTTAGCCGGTGACGCCGAACTTCGGCGTGTGTCAGAGTCGTCGCATCTGCGGTTCTTCCCGTACGAAGAGCCGTACCCGAACCAGCGCGAGGCGATGGACAGGATCGCCAACGCGCTGGGCCGCGGACAGGACGTGCTGTTCGAGGGCGCGCCAGGGACGGGCAAAACCCTGTCTGCACTCGTGCCGGCGCTCGAGCACGCGCGCGAACACGATCGAACGGTCGTCATCACGACCAACGTCCACCAACAGATGCGGCAGTTCGTCGAAGACGCCCGCGCAATTACCCGCTCTACACCCATCCGCGCGGTCGTATTTAAAGGGAAGTCGTCGATGTGTCACATCGACGTCGACTACCAGGAGTGTCAGACGCTTCGAGATACCACCCGCGAGATGGTCGAGACCGAAAGCGAGGTCCGCGAGCTGGAGTCCCGCCAGCGAGAACTCCTCGCTGCGAGCCGTGAGGGCGACGCCGGGGCCGCGGAGGCCCGCGAGTCGATCATGGAGGAGCTCGACGAGCTGGAGTCGGCGGTCGACGACTACGAAGCCGCGAACGTCTGTGCCCACTATCGGAACAATCTCATCGAAGACACCGACGAGTTCTTGGGCTGGCTCTTCGAAAATGTCCGCACTCCGGAAGACGTGTACGAGTACGCCGACGAGCGCGAGCTGTGCGGGTACGAGCTGCTCAAGGAGGGGATGGAGGGCGTCGATCTCGTCGTCTGTAACTACCATCACCTGCTCGACCCACAGATCCGCGAGCAGTTCTTTCGGTGGATCGACCGCGATCCCTCGGAGATAATCACCGTCTTCGACGAGGCGCACAACATCGAGGGCGCGGCCCGCGACCACGCCACGCGAACGCTCACCGAGAACACCCTCGACGCCGCGGTAGAAGAGCTCGCCGAGAGTGACGACTCCCGTGCGGAAGCGGCCGACAACGTCGTCCGCGCGTTCCGTAACGCCTTGGTCGAAACGTACGACGACGCGCTCGGGTTCGGTGCGCGCGAGGGCGTCGACGAGAGCTGGGAGGACGTCTCGATCGCCAACGACGACCGCCGGGACGACCTCACGCTCGCGTTCTTACGACAGTACGAAGGAAACGGCATCGACACCGAGACCGAACTCGCGATCCAGCTCGGACAGGCGCTCGACGAGGAGTACGAGCGTCGGTATCGGGACGGTGAGACGACGACCCGCACGGAGTGTCAGACCCTCCAGGTCGCTCGGTTCGTCTCGACGTGGATGGACGAGGGGACGGAGCTCGGTCAGTATCCGGTGGTTTCAGTGCGTCGCGACGGCACCACCGACGACGTGTACGGTCGCGCGGAGCTGTACACCTGCATCCCTCGTCGCGTCACCGAACAGCTGTTCGACGAGGTCGCCGCCAGTGTACTGATGAGCGCGACGCTACGCCCGTTCGACGTCACGAAAGACGTGCTTGGACTGGAGGATGTCGCGTCGCTCGCGTACGGGATGGCGTACCCCGAGGCGAATCGTCGGACCTTCGCGGTCGATACGCCCCCGTTGTTCGCCTCTGCGCGAAATGATCCGGAGACGCAGGAGACGGTGTCGTCAGTGCTCCGCGACGCCATCCGATTTACACCGGGGAACACGCTGGCTTTCTTTCCCTCGTACGCCGAAGCAGAGCGGTACTACGAGCGGCTCGGTGGTGCGAGCAGCGGCGGCATCACGAGCGGCAGAGCCAGTGGCGACGATGCGAGTGGCGCGGGCGGCGGCCTCGGTCGACTCTACCTCGACGGTTCCGGCGAAGACGAAGAGGCGTTGCGCCGACGGTTCGTCGACAGCGAGCACGCGACTCTCTTCACCTCACTGTGGGGGACGCTCGCGGAGGGCGTGAGCTTCGACGGTGACGACGCCCGAACGGTCGTCGTGGTCGGGGTTCCGTATCCACATCTCTCAGACCGCATGGACGCAGTCCAAGAGGCGTATAACCGAGCCTTCGCCGACCGCGACCGCGCCCGCGACCCAGGCTGGGCGTACGCCGTCGAAATCCCGACGATCCGCAAGACGCGACAGGCTATCGGCCGAGTCGTGCGCGGCCCGGAAGACTTTGGCGTCCGGATCCTTGCGGACCGGCGGTACACCACGGCCGACATGGGAAAGTACTCCGTTCGCGGCGCGTTCCCGCCGGAAGAGCGCGAGGAGCTCCTCGATATCGACCCGACAAAGCTGAAATTTGCGATGCTGAACTTCTACGGCGATCACGACGCGTACGACGGCACGCCGCCCGAGCCGTGAGGCAGCGTCGCTGTTCGAGCCGTGAGGCGACGTATCTGACGGCGAAACTGTTACCCCGGTCTCGCGGCGAACAACACGAGGATTCCGAGCAGCACCAATCCGAGCAGCGTCGTGATCACGGCATGAATCACCGTCATCCCGGCGACGATCCGCCGCGGCTGCTCGTAGCTCCACCCGAACATGATCCCGTCGACGACGAGCGCGACGGGAACGATCAGCGCTTCCGGTACGGAGAACGCGCCTCCCACGACACCGATGACCGCAGGAAGTGGACCGACATACAGCGCGCGACGCGGGTCGACATCGCCGAGGACGTTTCGGGCGGCGAGATGTGCGGTTAGCGAGAGGAACAGCGCCAAGAGGACGGTTGTTCCCAGCACTGCGACCGGCGACACCGTCTGTAGGAGCATAGTTGATGTACGGGATGGCGGGTAAAAGTGGGATCGGGATCTGGGTCGTGTTCAAAGATTCGAACGGGTGTTTCGACGGCGGCCTGCCTCGCCAGTTCCGCACCGTTTTTGGCGTCCGAAACGCGTTCAACGGTCCGACGACCGCCTCCATCGACGAATCGATTGGGTGAGCGCCGGTTTCACGACCGGTACTACTAGTATCTACAGCAGTGGAGACTGAGGCGAGAGGACCGTGCGAACGACACCGACGGAAGCACTGGTGGCAAGGCGAACGAGGCGGATGGATCGAGCGACGGGTTCGAGACGGTCGCCCGGTGGCGTCTCTGCGATCGGGCTCCCGGAGACGACAGCGAGCGGTCGGCGTCCCCGTGGGGTGAGCGTCGATGCGTGACACCGATCGGGTGAACGATGCTGACGGTCCTGAACTCGGGCCCGCTGACGCCCTCCCGGACCTGTCGGGAGAGGTCGCCATCGTCACCGGAGGTGGCCGCGGGCTCGGGCGAGCCATCGCTCTGGGAATGGCCGCGGCGGGGGCGACGGTCGTCCCCGCGGCGCGGACCGCGACGGCGGTCGAGGCCGTCGCCGAGGCGGCCCGCGAGCACGGCGTCGAGGCGAGGGGAATCACCGCGGACGTGACCGATGACGGTGACGTAGCACGGCTGGTCGAGGAGACGGTCGACGCGTTCGGGTCGCTCGACGTGCTCGTCAACAACGCCGGATTCAACCCCGCTGACGCGCTCGGCGACCCCGCCGATATCGACGGAGACGCCGTGGACGCCGTCCTTGACGTGAACCTTCGCGGACCGTTTCGGACGATCCGGGCTGCCGCCCCGTACTTGACAGAAGCCGGCGGAAGCGTCGTCAACGTCGCTAGCGTGGCGGGGCTCGTCGGATTACCGAAACAGCACCCGTACGTCGCCTCGAAACACGGGCTCGTCGGGCTGACCAAGAGCGCGGCGATGGACTGGGCACCCGACGTGCGAGTGAACGCGGTCGCTCCCGGGTACGTTACGACCGACCTCACCGAGACGCTCCGGGAGAACGAGCGGCTCCGACAGTCGATTCTCGACCGGACGCCGCTCAACCGGTTTGCCGACCCGACGGAGATCGCGGGCCCGGTCGTGTTTCTCGCGAGCGACGCTGCGAGCTTCGTCACCGGCGAGACGCTCGCGGTCGACGGCGGCTGGACGGCGCGGTGAGAGCGATGTCGTAGCACGGACGTATTCAAGAGAGGTGAATACCGCAGGAGATGGTTCGAACCACGCCCCTCTACACCTGCGGCTCGCGAGTTGCTCGCCGCAGGAAGTGGGCTCGGGCGGGTTCGAACCGCCGACCTCAGCCTTGTAAAGGCCGCGTCATGACCAGCTAGACCACAAGCCCGTGTCCCGAGAGAGCGGTCGTGATCGGAAAACCGTTTCTACTTCCCGTTAGATCGGCCGTCAGTCACGGCTCGTCGTCGACTGGTTCGCGAGCGACGGTACGAACGAGTGCCCAAAACGGAAAAAACAGCACCGTCCCGACGACGACCAAGACCAGCGGCCCCGTCCAAAGCGGAGTCCAGTGGATAGCAGTCCAGACGGTAATACCCAACGTCGAAAGCACGTAGACCGCGACGACGAGATAGAGGCCGAAGAACTCCTCGAGCAGGTGTCCGTACAGGTCGCTCATCTATCGACCACGATGCGAGTGTTCATCGACCGGACACACGTTGCCGTGATAGTAATTTGTTGGGCCGATGTCACTGCCCTGCCAGCGCGGCGATACGCGATCCCTCCGCCCGACGGACCCGATCCCAGAGGAACAGCGCGGGCGGTAACGCGACCACGGAGGCAACGAACGAGTAGGCGACGCTCATCGCCATCAGGAAGCCGAAATCACCGAGTACGGGCGTAATCGCGAGCGCGAGCGCTCCCGTGCCAAGCGTCGTCGTCAGCATACTCCCGGTGAGCGCGCCGCCAGTCCCGGTCAGCGTCGTCTGTAGCGACCGCAACGCGTCGTCGTTCCGATTGTACTCGTCGATGAACCGCGCCGTGATATGCACCGAGTACGCGATCCCGATCCCGATCGCGATCGAGAGGATCGTCGCGGTCAACGCGTTCAACGGCAGTCCGAGGAACCGCATCGTTCCGATCAGTGAGGCGACCGCGATGAGGATCGGGAACACGTTCACGACTCCGAGCATCGGCTTCCGCTCTAACACTCCGTACGTGATCACGAGGAATATCCCCGTGAGTCCGACTGCAAGCGTGAGCCCCTGAATCGCCGACTCGAAGATGATCGACGTGATCGCGTCGAAAATAATGAGCTGTCCCGTCGCGGTCGCCGTGTACCGGAAGTCCGCGGCGTGGGCCGCGCCGTCAGCCGACACCTCACCCTGCGTCGCGTCCGCCGCAACGGTGTACTCGACTTGGGCGCCGCGGCGGTCTTCGGTCAGATACCGCTCCGCCTGCGGTCCGGCCGACGAGGCGAACAGCTCGTCGTAGATCAGGTTGAGGTTCCGATCGGGAATCCCGTTTCCGCTCCGGTCGTTTCTGGCGACGAGCGCCGCGAATTCCTCATCGGTCTCCGCGTGCGACTGGATCACCGTGACGATGCTCTCCGCGTCGGCGGTTCCGCCGGGACCGACCGCGAGGCTATCGGGCGGGTCGTCGTCTGGGCTCGCAAGCGCTTCGAGCGCGTGATCCTCCTCGAAAGAGCCTTCGACGAATATCGTGATCGACTCGTCTTGGTTCGCCTCGAACCGGTCCGAGAGGATATTTATCGTCTCCGTGACGGTGTACTCGCCGGGCGCGAACGGCTCGGGGATGTACTCGACGTACCACGCTTCTTCTTCGGGCGGCAGGAAGTCCTCCTCTTCAAATGTCGTGTCCACGCCCGCGCCGTAGACACCCATTCCGCCGCCGAAGAGGAGCAGCGTGACGACGAACAGCGCGGGTGCCCGCTGACCGACCGTCGCCGACACCGACAGGAGCCGCCCGAGCGCGGAGTTCTCTGAGGCGATCGGCGACGAGTTGAACTCGGGGACGCCGTAGCGCTCACGGAGTCGATCGATCTCGAGTTTCGCGGCCGGCAAGAAGAGCCCGAAGATGAGGAACGTGAACACGATCCCGACCGCCGAGACGAGCCCGAGATTCCGGATCGGGTCGAGCGCCGAAGTGACGTTCGCTCCGAACCCGAACACCGCCGTCACGGTGACGATGACGAACGCGATCGCCAGCTGGTTGGCGGCGGTCCGCATCGCGGGCACGGCGTCGTACCCCTGGACGGTCTCCTCGCGGTATCGGTTGATGATGTGGATCCCGAAGTCGACGCCGACCGCCAACAGCAACACCGGAACGGCGATCTGCTGTTGGTCGAAGGGGATCCCCGAGTAGCCGAGGAAGCCGAACGTCCAGATCAGCGTCATCAACAGCGCGAACAGCCCGAGCGCCAGATCGATCGGGTCCCGATAGGCGACGACGAGAAAGCCCAAGAGCAGCACGACGACGACGGGCATGACGATCAACAGCGAGTCACCGATGATCGCCTCGAACTCGTCGTCGATGGTTCCCTGCCCGAACACACGGATATCGCTCGGCTCGTCGTCTGCGAGCGCGCCGGTCGTCCGCTGGATGTCGCGGAGGTCGTCGTCGGAGAAGCTCGCCGGCACCTCGTGAGAGACGACGGTCACCGACGCGGACGCCGACGCTTGGTTCGGGTTGAAATCGTCCGAGACGATCGCGGAAAACGCCGGGTTTGCCTCGAGCTGACGAACCGTGCGTCGAATCTCCGAATCGGTTGCCCGCTCAACGGCACGGCGTTGCTCGGCCGCGGTCTCCGCCGTCGGATCGAGCGCCTGTGCGACGATCGGCGCAGGACCGTTCGCTGAGTCCATCCGCAGCGTGTCGCGGTTCTCGACGCGTTCGAGCAGTCGCAACATATTCAGGAGCTCCTCGCGGGTGAGCACGTCGGTCCCCACGTGGATCAGCTGTGTCGTCTGCTCGTCGGCCGCAAACGGGTCGTCGAACTCGGCGTCGATCGCGTCGAGCGCCTCCTGCTCGGGGAGCCCCTCGGTGAACCCATCGGTGATGTCCGTCTGCGTCTCGATCGCGGGGATTCCACCCGCGAACAGCGCGGTGACGACGAGGAACGCGACGACGACTCGCCGCGGACGCGTGACGATCCGCTCGTTGAGTCGCTCGGTCACGGCCTCGATCCGCTCGCCGACTCCGGCCATCTACGTCGCCCGCGTGTAGTAGGCGGCACCGCCCGCGGCGGCAATCACGACGAGCGCGACGACGACGACGAGCAGCCACGGGATTCCTCCGTCGTCGTCGACGACGGTGATCGCCACGCGGGTGGTATCCGACAGCTGGCTGTTCCCCCGCTCGTCGTCGTATCGGAAGTCGAAGGAGACGGGATACGTCTTGGCGGTGGCCGACGAGTCGGCCTCGAGCGCGAACGTCATCGTCGTGGACTCGCCCGGATCCAGCTCCTCGACGAACGCCTCGTCGTCGCCGCTGTCGAGCGGGCTGTCTGCGAACAGCCGCGCCTCGACGTCGGAGACCGTCTGATCGAGGTTGTTGGTCACTTCGACGTCGATGGCGACCGACTCGCCCGCCGTGATCGCTCGCGGTTGGACGTCGAGGCGGAACTGATCGCGCTTCGGCGCGACGTCGAACAGCAGTTCGAGGTCCTCGTATATCCGCCGTTCAGACTCCGCGTTCCGGTACTGGACGGCGACGTCTGCGGTCCGGTCGACCGCCTCGGCCTCGCCGCTGATCTCGATCGGGAGCCGGAACTCGGCCGACTCGCCCGCGTCGAGCGTGCCGACGGCGACCGTGGTCTCGATCGGGATGACGTTCGGCGACTCGTCGGTGTACCGAACGACGACGTTCTGGGCTTCAGCGGGGCCGTCGTTGGTGACGGTCCCGCGGACATCGCCGTCCTCACCGACGTAGAGGTCGGAGTCGACGTCGCTAATCGTGAACCGCTGTTTCTCCGCCGGCGTGATGCCGAGCGAGGGCGTCTCGTCGAGCCGCCGGAGGCCGTCTGGCGTCTGGAACGCGACACTGGCGTCGAGCGCGTACTCGCGCACCGGCGCGTCCGGCGCGAAGCCCACGTCGTACCGAACGGTCGCGGTCTCGCCCGGATCGATCTCGCCGATTCGGGCGGTGTCCTGTGCGCTCTCGCCGAAGCCGAGCCCGCCGCTCTGTGATTCCAAGATCACGTTCGCATCGCTCGCGGCGTCCGCGCCGACGTTCTCCAACTCGACTTCGAGCGTTCCCGAGTCGCCGATCTGCGCGTCAGTCGTCGCGTTGACGACCTCGAAGCGCGCGTCCGAGTCGACTTCGAGGTCGACGCTCGTGCGTAGCGTCCGCGATCGGTCCTGGTTCACGCTGCCGGCCCGGAACGTGTGCGAGTAGCGGACGCGAACGTCGACGGAGTAGGTCCCTTCCTCGATGTCGTCGGGGACGCTCACGGCTATCGGTACTTCACCGGGGGCGGTCTCGGTGACGGCGCCGATAGCCGTCTCACCGGACTCGACCGTCAGCGGGGTGCCGTCGGCGTCCGCGTCTACGCGGACGTTACGGGCGGTCGTCACGACTTCTCTGGCGTCGGCGGGGCCGTAATCCAGCTCACCGTCGTTCGAGATCTGGAGCGTCACCTCGTTCGTCTCCCCCGGATTGATCTTCGGGCTCGGAGCGTGGACGTCGAGGTCGGGCTCGCCGCCGGCCTGCAGCGCCGACGTCTGCTGGGTCGTGTTCGTCTGTGCGACGGCGCCGCCGCCGGCGAGCGCAAGGACCGATACCGCCGCGACACCGAGGAGGATCAGGGTCAGCGTCGTCCGCGTCGAGACCATCCGTTCACCGCCCCCGTGCGGATCGGTGTGCGTCCGCCGGATCCGACTGGAACAACGGGATTGCTTGATCGAGCGGAGGCGACGAACGGCGCGATGGGAACTGGGGAGACGGCGCTGCGGAAACGATTCGCTTCACGGTTTACCGAACGTCCACGAATCAATAATGTTTTCGTTCGTGGAATCGTGGAACTCGGTATGGCATCAATCGATCGAGAGCCGGCGGTCGTCGTTCAGGTCGGCCGATGAGCCGATTCAGCGAAGCCGACCGCGACCGGATCCGGTCACAGCTCGTGGAGGCGGGCCAGGAGCTGTTCGCGCGGTTCGGATTCGAACGGACCCGGATCAAGGATGTGACCGAAGCAGTCGACATCGGAACGAGCACGTTCTACCAGTTTTTCGACTCCAAAGAGGCGCTGTACGTGGAAGTGCTCTGCGTCGAACGCGACTGGCTCGAAGCGCAGATCGACGAGGCGGTGTCGGCGGCGACGACGCCCCGCGAGGAGGTCCGAACGATGGTCGAGACGATGTTCCGTGAAGTCCGATCGAACCCGCTCATTTCGCGGCTCATCGTCGAAAACGAGCTGTATGCTCTCCAAGAGCAGCTCTCCGACGCTGAGCGGGAATCGCTCGCGGCGAGCATCCAAGAGAGCGACCTCTCGTACGCCGATCGGTGGGTGAGACTGGACGAGTTCCTGATCGACGACCCCGAGGTCGTCGGCGGACTGATCCGGTCGCTCGTGTACACTACCCGCTCACAGGGGACGCTCATGGAGACCGGTGACGCCGCCGACTACGGGGTCGTCGAGACGGCCCTGATCGAGACGATAGTCAACGGGCTGTTCGTCGGCGATCCGGACGACTCGGACGCCACGTGACAACCGCTTTCACGTCCGGCCACGAAGCGCTGTCGTGAACCGTCGTCGCCTCGCGCTTGTCGTCAGTCTCCTCGTCGTCGGCTTCGCGCTCGTCGCCGTCGCCGCGACCCCCGGCGTGTTGATCGCCGGCTACGACGCGACGACCGTCGAGGCGGTCGACGGCGAGACCGGCGCGTCGCTCGCGACCGTCGACGCGCGGATAGCCGACACCACCCTCAAGCGATACGTCGGGCTCTCCTCGACCGACGAACTGGCCGACGACGAGGGGATGCTGTTCGTCCACGACGAACCGGACGAGTACGCCTACGTGATGCGAAACATGGCGTTCCCGATCGATATCCTGTTCGTCGCTCCCGACGGCACTGTCACTGAAATCCACGAGGCTGAGCCGGAGTCCCGGCCGCTCACGGAGTATCGCGGAACCGGGCAGTACGTCCTTGAGGTACCACTCGGGTGGAGCGACCGGAACGGTATCGAGCTCGGAGACCGGCTCGTCTTCGAGCTTCGGTGATAGGCCCGTCTTCGAGCTTCGGTGATAGGCCCGTCTTCGAGCTTCGGTGATAGGCTCGCTGGACACGCCGACGTGTCACGCTGCGACGAAACCGATTTCCCGCTCCCAATCGTCAGACCGAGTATGACCGGGCTCGCTCGTCGGATCGCGTGGAACCTCCGTCATCGCTGGCGACGGGTGTTCGCGCTCCTCGTTATCGGCGTCGGCGTCGTCGCCCCGCTCCTCACGGGGCTGTGGTGGTCGCTCCCGCTCGTCTGGTTCGTCGGGCTGTTCATCCTCCTCCCCGTGCTCCACACGCTGACGAGTCCGCTTCCGGACGGGGACGACGCGACAAGCGGTGAACGCGACACGGTCGACCCCGCTCTCGACGCGCTCAGACAGCGATACGCCCGCGGCGAAATCGACGAGGCTGAGTTCGAGCGCAAGCTCGATCGACTGCTGGAGACCGAGGACGCGGAGACCGTCGACACCGCCGGATCGGAGGACGTCTCCGACCGAGTCCGCGAGGGGATTCGACGAGAGGTCGATCGGATCCGCGAGTGATCCCTCGTCTCATCACGTACCCCCTCCGAGGGTCACCCCGGTTCGACGCGCTCCTCGTCGG
>LKMY01000039.1 GCA_001564205.1 Nanohaloarchaea archaeon PL-Br10_U2g5 | reverse complement strand
GCTTTTTGCCGTTCCGCCCCCAACTCAGACCATCCGATGGCTCGACTCGAACCCCGCTCCGCGTACACGCCCCACGGCGACGTCGAGTACGAGGTGGTCACCTGCGCCAACTGCGGCGAGGAGGTGCTGCCCGACGATGCGGTCCCCGTCGGTATCGGCGCCGAGTCGTACACCTGTGGCGGGCTTCCGATCTGTCGTGAGACGCACCAGCGCCCGCGTGACACTCGCGCGCTCTGTGCGTACTGCGCCGAGGCGACGCTCGAATACACCGACGAGCCGGACGGCGTCGGCGACCAGCTATCTGAGTTCGCCGCCAACACCTCGCCGGTCGGCGTCGGTCTCTGGCTCGGCATCGTCGGCGGCGTCGCGCTTTCTGTTGGGCTGTTGGTCGTCCAACTGCTCGTCGGCGTCGTGTGAACAGTCGGGGCTGCTTCCGGATCGCCTCTGATTATCTCGTCTAGGCCGATCCGCTTATCGCCGACGAGCAGCCCTAGAAAGAGCCGAAACGTGGTGTCCGGAACCGCTCGCGACGGCTCTACCACTCAGATATCACTCTCGACGTTGCTTCAAAGAGAGAAATGGGGGACCGAACACTCCGCCGTTAGCGGGCCGCGGCGGCGACGCGTTCGCGCTCTTCTTTCTGTGAGATAGAGTAGGCACCGGCGTCGTAGTCGGCGGCAGCGATCAGCTCGTTGGCGAGCGCCTCCGCGGCGGAGGTGCTCGACTTGTACGTCGCGCTGGCGACGCCGTCGGAGATGAACAGCAGCGCCTGATCGACGCGGCGCTGGGGCGCGACGTCGACCGCCTTGGGAACGGAGATACCACCGTACTTCAGGCGGACGGTCTCCTCGCGAGGCGCGGCGTTCTCGACCGCGCTGACGAGGATCTGTACCGGATTCTCCTCGGTACGCTCGTGGACGATGTCGAAGGCGTCACGGACGATCCGCGTCGCCTGCTGTTTCTTCCCCGTGTTCTCGTCGGTCTGCATCAGCCGGTTGATCAGTCGCTCGACGAGCGAGATCTCCGACTTCTTGAACTGCTTGGACGCGTGACGTCCCATCGTGTGCGCGATGGGTGTCACGGTCATATACCGCTTCGTCGAGGGGTCGTCGTAGGCGATCTCGGTGACGTCCCAGACGCCGAACAGCTTGGCGTTCTCGTTGGCGGCCTCGCTGGCGGCGGGCGCGTCCGGATCCGGCTCGTCGGCGGCGATGTCCGCGTCGGACACCTCCTCGGCTTCTTCACCGCTCATCTGACTGGCTTCTCCGCGTTTCCACGAACCAGTTCGATCATCGAGACGCCGTTGACTTTCTCGACTTTGTAGTTGACGCCGGAGAGGTCGCCCATCGCGCGACCCTTGGCTCCGCCGATCCCGGCGATGGTGACCTCGTCGTGCTCGTCGATGAACGAGATCGCACCGTCACCGGGACAGAATGCGGTGACCTGCTTCCCGTTCTTGATGAGCTGAACGCGGACACACTTTCGAATCGCCGAGTTCGGCTGCTTTGCCTCGATACCGACCTTCTCTAAGACGATCCCGCGAGCCTGCGGGGCGCCCTCGAGCGGGTCGGACTTCTTCTTGAGCCCGCGCTCTCGCCGAGCGTACTCGGAGTCGGACCAGCGGCGCTTCTGCCGGTCCTGTTTGAGCTTACGGGCCGCGTATTTGCCGTTCGCCATCGTACGTCTACTTCCGAACGGAGCTACTTAAGCGTCGTCTTTCGACTCAGAGAAACGGCCGCAGATCGGACGAACGGTACCTCTCGTCCGATCTGAGAGGGTTTCACACAACGGCAACGACGGATGCACGTCTCCGTTGAGCCGGTAAGCGGGCGCGAGCGTGCGCCGTTCTCCGGATCGCTTCTGTCGTGTACGGGACACTCGACGGCTGCTAGCCGATCACTCTCTGGCTTCCGGCGCCCAGTCGGGCTCGGCGATCTCGGTGCCGGGGTCGCGGTAGTCGATATCGACATCGACTTCGGCCTGTTGACCGTCGTGCTCACCCTCCCACGACTGTTCGAGCCGCGGAACGACGGCCGATTCGAGCACGTACACCGTTGCTGATGCGGTTTCGACTGTCGCCGGAATGTTCCGATCGCCATCGAACGTCTCGGATGTGAACCGTGCGGTCGACTCGCCGCGGATCTCGCTTTCACCGTCGGTCGTCGGATTCCAGAGGTTCAGTCCCTCGAACTCCGCCTCCCCAGCTTCGGTCGCTCCCTCGACGCGGATTCCCGTTACGACCTCGTCTCGCATCGTTTCCGTAAGCTCGTCGAGTGACCGCTCTACCGACTGTCTGTCGTACTGCACCGTTTCGCCGACGGCTTGTCGGAACAATGCCTCGCCGTCGGCGACGTATAGCTCCGATACCTCGGTCTCTGCGTCGCCTGGTATCTCCTGCCGGACGTACTGCCGTTCGTTTTCCAGGTCGTACCGCGACTCGTATGTCTGTGTGGGAAGCCACGGGCTCGGCTCCGCGTCGCCGTCGTGGGTCGTCTCGGCCGTCGAGAACAGGGTAACGCCGCCCGAGTCGACGAGCGTTTCCGTGTGGCGCTCGGCGAGCGTCTCGATATCGAGCTCCTCGCCGTCGCGCCAGTCAGCGTCGTCGAAGGGTTGCCCGTCGTCCTCGCCGGTACAGCCGGCGATTCCGACCGCGGCTCCGGTGCCGATCCCGACGAGGAATCGCCTGCGGTCAACGTTCATGTTTGGTGCAACGGTCCCGTCGGCAAAAGGCCGCGGATCGATGGGCGATGTGACCGATCCGAGACGACTCGGTGGTCACGGTAGCGCCTTCAAGTCAGCTGGATATCGTCGATGTCACAGTGTCGTTTCGCTAGCGTCCGCGCCGTCTCGATGTTGGTCCCGTCGGCACCGATGGCGACGCCGCGGTCCGGCTCGGGGACCTCGACGTACGCGACGCGGTCGTTCTGCTCCGAGACCGTCACGGCGGTGACGGCCGCGGGCGCGAGCGCGCTTGCGACGAACGCCTCGGGCGTGTCTGCATCCTCGACCAACTCGACGGACTTCGCTAGCCGGCGCTCCGCTTCCTCGACGGTCTCACCGGACTGTCCGATCGCCGCGGCCATCTCACCGGCCGGCACGAGGAACACGAGCCGGTCGCCCTCTACGAGGCAGTCTTTCGGCGCGACACCGGTCAGCTCGTCGAACCGACCGATGTAGCGCCGCGCCTCGTCAGAGAGCTCGACGTACATCAGTCGTCGCTCACGACGCGCGAGCCCATCCGTAGGTCGACGTCGCCGGTGCCGAGCGAGATCGGTTTCCCGGCGATGACGTTCTCGATGACGCCGTCGAGCTCGTCGTACTCGCCGTGAATCGCGGCGTCGAGCAGGTGGTTGACCGTCACCTCGAACGCAGCGCGCGCGAGCACCGAGTCCTTCGAGCCGGAGATCCCGTGCCGGCCGATCGAGTCGATCTCACCGTTGTTCGTCATGATGTCCGCAACGAGCATGAGGTGCCGGACGTTCACGTCGTCGAGCCCCTGTTCTTCGAGCGTGTTCTTCGTCTCGTCGATGATCGTCTCGCGGGCCGCCTCGACGCCGAGGCTGCGGTAGATCTCGTGGATGTTGTTACACGTCGTCCGGGAGGCGTCGACGCCCTCGATGTCGAGGGCGTCGCCGAACGCCGACCCCTCGGTGTAGAGAACGAACTCCTCGTCGCCGTCGATCTCCTCTTTCCGGATGACGACGCGGTCGATCTCTTCGATCCCTTTGAACACGATCTCGCGGAGCTGCTCGACGAGCTGCAGCAGCTCGCGGTAGCTCGGCTCGCCCGGACCGAACTCGATGACGGTACCTGACTGTCGAGTGTCGACACCGAGGGAGTCCTCGATCGTCTCGGCGATGATGCCGGCGACCTCGGAGGGGTCCGAGTGGGTGGGCCACCGCTCTAAGAGCGTGTCGTCGTTCAGGTCGATCCGCACGAGCATGTCCGCGACGTTCGTCGACACGTCGCCGAGCGCGAGGATACGCGTCGCCTCGATCGACCAGACGACCTCGTGGGCCTTCTCTCGGTCCGTCGCGTGCTCACCGTCGAGGTGGACGGTCATCATCGGCGTGTCCGGCGTCTTCCGGGCGTCGACCAGCTCGATGAGCCGGGGGAGCCCCTGGGTAACGTCAATCTCTGCAACCCCAGCGTAGTGGAAGGTGTTCATTGTCATCTGCGTTCCGGGCTCACCGATCGACTGTGCAGAAACCGTTCCGACCGGGTCGAGCGGATCGACCCGCGTCTCGATGTAGCGGTTCTCGACACCCGTTGCGATTTCGGTCGCCTGTTCGATGGTGACCTCGCCGGCTTCACCGGCCTTGCGGTCGAGTGCCTCGTACACTTCATTCTTGAGACGGGAGGGAAGCTCTGTCGCCTCCACGACCGCCTCCATATCGTCGGTCACGTTGTCGTACTCAGTCATCGGATTCCACCCCCGCACCACCGGCCCTATTCAGTCCCGGCCCGGCGTGCTCGGAGAGGTTCGTCGGCGGCGTGCGCTCGCCGAGGAACCGTTCTTTCTCTTCTGCCGATTCGAACTCGGAGTCGACGACGCGGTCGACGATGTCGTCGACGTCGATACCGTCGCCTTCGCCCGACGAGACCTTGACAGGTGACGTGCCGTCCTCGCCGAACTCGAACTGGACGATCCGCCCAGAGGTGTCTCGAACGGAGCCGTCGTACTGCGCTTCCAGCTCTGAGAGCGCGTTGATGAGCCGACGCTGGAGGTAGCCGGACTTCGAGGTCCGAACTGCCGTGTCGACCAGCCCTTCACGGCCGCCCATCGCGTGGAAGAAGAACTCCTGTGGAGTGAGCCCACCGCGGTAGGAGTTCTCCACGAACCCGTGCGCCTCTGCGGAGAGATCGTTGGGTCGGTAGTGCGACAGCGTCCGGTCTTCGTAGCCGCGATTGATCCGCTCGCCACGAACCGCCTGCTGGCCGACGGAGCCGGCCATCTGCGTGAGGTTCAGCATCGATCCACGCGCGCCGGACCGAGCCATCACGACGGCCGGGTTGTCGTCGCCGAAGTGTTGATCGGCGATCTCACCCGCGGAGTCGCGTGCCTTCCCGAGCGTCTGCATGATCTTCATTTCCAGGGTCTCATCGACGCCGCGGCCCGGAAGCGACTCCAGCTCGCCGGCCTCGTACGTCGCGATCAGCTCTTGGACGCGGTCGTACGCGCTCTCGATCGCGTCGTCGACCTGCTGTTCGGCCGCCGGCGGGATCGACTCGTCGTCGATCCCGATCGAGAAGCCGAAATGCATGATCGCGCGCATCGCGAGCGACGCGATCTCGTTGATGAATATACGCGAGCGCGTCTCGCCGTACTCCTTGGTGAGGGTGTCGACGACCTCGCCGCCGAACGCGCCGACCGCGTCCTCGTCTATCGTCCCCTCGACCAGTTGGCCGTTCTCGATGACGACGTCGTCGCCGGTCGACGAGGAGAAGTGCAGCGAGAGGTCGTCGGGGAGCAGCTCCGAGAACAGCGTGCGGCCGGTCCAGTACTCGCGGCCGTCGTCGTCGATGCCGTCCGCTTCGGGCAGCTCGTCGACGCGGGTCGCGCGAAGCAGGTCGAGCGCCTGCGTCTCGGTGAACTGCGGGTTCGAGTGGGTGAGCAGGTACGTCCCGGAGATGTGGTCCTGGATCGCACCGATGATGTTTCCGCCGAACCGCGGTGAGAGGATCTGCTCTTGGACGCGCATGAGGACTCGCGCCTCCGCGCGCGCCTCTTCGTTCTGGAGCGCGTGCATGTTCATCTCGTCGCCGTCGAAGTCAGCGTTGTACGGCGGACAGACGACGGTGTTCAGACGGAACGTCTTGTACGGCATTACCACGACCTCGTGAGCCATAATAGACATCCGGTGGAGCGACGGCTGCCGGTTGAAGATCACGATATCGCCGTCGACCAGGTGCCGATTCACCTCCCAGTCGGGCTCGATCTTCTCGGCGAGCTCCTCGCAGTTCTTCTCGGTCACCTTCAGACGGCGCCCGTCCGGTCGGCGGACGTAGTTGGCGCCGGGATGCCCCTCGGGTCCGTTACGGACGTATTGGCGCGCTTCCTCGACGTTACGATCGGTGACGTTCAGCGTCTGGGTCATCTCCATTGCGACCCGGTCCGGAACGCCGACCTCGTTCAGCGAGAGCGTCGGGTCCGGCGAGATGACCGTCCGTGCGGAGAAGTTCACGCGCTTCCCGGACAGCGATCCGCGGAAGCGACCCTCTTTCCCTTTCAGCCGCTGACTGAGCGTCTTGAGCGGGCGGCCGGAGCGGTGCCGCGCCGGCGGGGTCCCGCTGATCTCGTTGTCGACGAACGTGGTGACGTGGTACTGTAACAGCTCCCAGAGGTCCTCGATGATCAGCTGCGGAGCACCCGCCTCGCGGTTCTCCATGAACCGCTGGTTGATCCGGATGATATCCACCAGCTTGTGCGTGAGGTCGTCCTCGGAGCGCTGGCCGTTGTCCAGCGTGATAGACGGGCGCGTGGTGACCGGGGGAACGGGAAGCACCGTCAGGATCATCCACTCCGGACGCGAGTCCTGCGAATCGATTCCGAGGACCTCTAGGTCCTCGTTCGGGATGTCTTCGAACCAGTCCCGGATGTCCGAGGGCATCAGCTTGTTCATATCCTCTTCGGTGAGATCGATATCGAGCGCCTTCTCGATGGCGCGGCGGTCCTCTTTGCGCGGGCGGAACTCGCCGGCCATGATCTCATTGATTCGCTCGACGGCGATGTCGGTCTTCTCGGCGAGCTCCTGTGGTGACGTGCCCGGATCGTCTTCTTCCTCGTCGGGCTGCATCGCAGCCGCGATGTGTTCGGAGTAGTCGCCCGAGAGCACGTCTTGGACCTCGTAGTACGTGGTCGGTTTCTCGTGTTTGATGTCCGCCTGCGGCTCGCCACAGAACGGGCACGTCTTCGCCTTCCGGGCCTGTCGAACGGCCGCTTTCAGAACGTCGTGCTCATCGTCGCCGAGCTCTTGGGCGCGCTCGTAGCGCTCGCGGAACTCGTCGCGCTGGGCCTCGTCCAAGGCGAGCTTCCCGCATTCACGACACGTCGAGCGGAGCAGTCGCCTGATGAGCTTCGTGAAGCCCACGTGGATGACGGGCGCTGCAAGCTCGATGTGGCCGAAATGGCCGTTACAGGAGCCGGAGTGAGAGCCGCAGGTCCGGCACTCAAGTCCGGGGTCGATGACGCCCAGTCGGGGGTCCATCAGCCCCATGTCGATCGGGTAGCCGTCGTCGTCGTACGTGTCGGCCGTGATAACCTTCGTCGCCGACATGTCCCGGTACGTTTCCGGGTCCATGAGGCCGAAGTCGATACCGCCGAGCACTTTCGGTGTTTGCATTGACATTTAAATCGCGTCCTCCAGTTCGAGCTTCGGTCGGATGCCTAAGGCGATCATCTCGTCGAGAAGCAGCTTGAACGCGTAGCTCACTTCCAGCTCGTGGATGTCGTCTTCGTCGCCCGTGACCGGGTCGTACACGCGGCGCTGCTCGCGGTCTTCGACGGCGACGAGTCCGGTCTCCGCGGAGACGTGAACGGTCTCCGCGTCCGAGGACTCGAGTAGCCGCTCGTTGAGCACCATCGACGCACCGTGGCCGATGATCGTATCTCGCTCCATCTCTCCGACGCGGAGACCACCCTCGCGGGCGCGCCCCTCGGTCGGCTGGCGCGTGAGCACCTGCACCGGCCCGCGAGAGCGGGCGTGGAGCTTGTTCGACACCATGTGGTACAGTTTGTGATAGAAGATCGTTCCGACGAAGATCTCCGCGTCGATCTTCTCCCCGGTGACGCCGGAGTACATGACCTCCTTTCCGGAGGATTTGAAGCCGTGATCCTCTAATCCACCGCGAAGCTCGTCTTCGTCTTCGCCCTGGAACGGCGTCCCGTCGACCCGCGACCCGCGGAGCGAGCCGACCTTCCCGCCGAGCATCTCCAGCACGTGGCCGACCGTCATCCGCGACGGGAGCGCGTGCGGGTTCATCACGAGGTCGGGGACGACTCCCTCCTCGGTGAACGGCATATCCTCCTGTGGCGCGAGGTGACCGACGACGCCCTTCTGACCGTGTCGGGACGCGAACTTGTCGCCCAGTTCGGGCACACGCTGGTCGCGAACCTTCACCTTCGACAGCTTCGAGCCGTCTTCGCCCTCCATCAGCGTCACGGTGTCGACGACGCCGGATTCGCCCGAGCGCATCGTCACCGAGGTCTCACGCCGCTTCTGCGGAGAGAGTCCGCCCATGTCGTCGGGCTCTTCGAGGAAGCGCGGCGGGCTGGTCTTCCCTAACAGCACCGACGACTCGTTTACTTTCGTCTCGGGGTTGACGAGGCCGTCCTCGTCGAGGTGGGTGTACGCGTCCTCGCCGCGAGCGCCGCGTACGTCCTGATCGGGAATCTCGAAGCGGTCCTCTTGGCCACCGGGGTACCGACGCTCCTCGCCTTCGTACGTCCGGAAGAAGTGCGAGCGAGTGAGCGCGCGGTCGACGGAGCCCTGATTCATCACCAGCGCGTCCTCGATGTTGAACCCCTCGTAGGACATCACGGCCACGACGAAGTTCTGTGCCGCCGGGCGCTTGTCGAAGCTGATCTGGTCCGAGGTCTGCGTTTTCACCATTGCCAGCTGCGGGTAGTGCAGCAGGTGTTGACGCGTGTCCGGTCGGATCCGGTAGTTGGCGGAGGGGAGTCCGAGCGACTGCTTCATCATCCCTGCACCCATCGTAATCCGGGGGCTCGCGTTGTGTTCGGGGTACGGGATCATCCCCGCACCGATACCGAACACGAGCTGCGGGTCGATCTCGAGGTGCGTGTGGTCGTCGCTGACGTCCTCTTCGTCGACGGCGACGAGGATGTCCTCTTCTTCCTCGGCGTCGATGAACTCGACGTAGCCGCGGTCGACGAGGTCCTCGAACTCGACGTCGCCGCGATCGAGCGCATCGACCTCCTCGTCACCGAGGAGTGGCTCACCGTTCTCGACAACGATGAGCGGACGGCGAGCGCGTCCCGCGTCCGCGTTGACGATTACTTCTTGGGTCCGGTCTTTGACCGAGACGTTCACCATCTCCGAGACGTCGCCTCGTCGGCGCGCCCCGCGGATCTGTTCGGCGAGGGCCTCGGGGTCCGGATGGGTCCCGACGAGGCTCCCGTTGACGTACACTTTTGCTTCGCGTTCTGCCTGAGCCATATTAGTCGTCCGCCGTCTGTCGTTCGACGCCCTCGATGCCGGGGATCCCCTCGACACCCATCGACGCCAGTTCTCGTTTCAGCCCCTGTTCGTCATCGACCGTCTGTGAGAGCTCCATCGCCTGCGCGAAGTTCTTCACGAGTCCGCAGTTCGGCCCTTCCGGCGTCTCGGAGGGACAGATGCGACCCCACTGAGTCGCGTGGAGGTCCCGCGCCTCGAAATGCGGCTGCGAGCGCGACAGCGGCGAGCGCAGACGGCGCAGGTGCGAGAGGACCCCCATGTAGTCCGTCCGGTCGACCAGCTGGGAGACGCCCGAGCGGCCACCCACCCAGTTACCCGTCGCAATCGGGTGTTCGAGCCGCTCGGTTAACACGTCAGAGCGAACGACCGTGTTGACCGTGAGGTCTCGGTTCCGCATGTTCGCGCGCTCAAGCTGATACTTCACGTCCCGCGCCAGCTTGTTCAGTGCGGTCCGGAACAGGTCACGCATCAGGTCGCCGGAGACCTTCAGACGCTTGTTCGCGTAGTGGTCTTTGTCGTCGGCCTCGCGGCGCTCCAACGCAAGCTCGAAACACGCCTCGGCCATCCGGCAGAGGTAGTACGCCTTGTTGATCCGGACGTCCTCCTCGTCGACGCCCTCCTCGTGGAGGTGCGGAAGAAGGTACCGGTCGATGACGTAGTTCGCTCGCTTGAGCTGGTAGTTTTTCCCCTGACCGGAGGCGACACGCTCGCCGAGAGTCTCGATGGCTCCCTCGGTCGTCTGCACCGACGCCTCCTCTAAGTTCTCCAGCATGAACTTCACAATCTCGGGGTCGTCCGAGACCCGGTGAACGATCTCTTCGTCGGACTCTAACCCGAGCGCACGGACGAGAGTCACGAAGTCTATCGAGCCCGAGACGGACGGGAACGACACTTCGAGCAGCCCCTCGCGGTTGCGCTCACACAACACTAAGGCGCGGTAGCCGCGCCGTTGGGAGAACGTTTTGGCGACCTGAATCTCGTCGCCGTACTTCGAGTCGTACTCGGCGAGAATCTTGTTCGGTGCGAGGTCCTCCGAGGTCATCAGCACGCGCTCGGAGCCGTTGACGATGAAGTAGCCGCCGGGGTCGACAGGGTCTTCGCCGATATCGATGAGCTCGTCGTCGGAGAACCCGGCCATGTTACACTTGTTCGACCCGACCATGATCGGCATCCGGCCGACCTTGGTCTCGGTCGTGTCGACGACCTGTTCCGGCTCGTCTTCGCCGCCGCGCACGATGGACATCTCCATGAACACTGGCGCGGAGTAGGTGATGTTACGGAGGCGGGCCTCTTGCGGGTACAGCAGTTCCTCGGAGCCGTCGGCCTCTCGAACGCGCGGGGTGACCATCCGCACGTCGCCGAGCTCGACGTAGACGGGTTCTTGGCCCTCCTTGTCTCCGATGTCGGTCTCGATCGTCTCCTTCTCGTCGACGACCTCCTGCATACCGCGGTCCAGGAAGTTGTTGAACGAGCGGAAGTGGTGTTCAGCGAGCCGTTCATCCGAGAAATACTCACGTGACACCACGCGTCGGTCTTGCCTGTTCATGAGACGACCAGTCGGTACACGACCGCCTTTTCGGTCGTGCGGGAGTTTCGAACGATCTTCACCACGTCACCGACTTCGGCTTCGTCGGGGAGCGCGGGATCCGTACGTTTGATCTTCGGCAGGTTCGTCCGTTTCACGTCGTACTCTGCCAGAACCGCGTCGACCTCCTCGGGATCGTCGAGCAGGACGTGGTCCGGGACGAGTTCGTGTTGGCTTACGTCTACCATGGGTGGTGGTTATTGAAAGAAGCTATCACGAGATACTACAGATCG
>LKMY01000038.1 GCA_001564205.1 Nanohaloarchaea archaeon PL-Br10_U2g5 | reverse complement strand
TACTGGACAGTGGTAGCGTTTTAGTCGATCGGTTGCTTACATTTATTCACCGTGAGCGGAACACTTCCGATTATTACGGCGATCCTCGGCATCGGGATCGCGCTTCAGATAGTTTCTTCCCGCCTGCGGGTTCCGAGCGTTCTGTTCTTGATCGTCGTTGGCGTCCTGATGGGTCCGGAAGGGTTCGGATTCGTCACTGCCGACACGTTCGGTGACGGGTTAGCGACCGTCGTCGGACTGTCGGTGGCGATCATCGTCTTCGAGGGCGGATTTCATCTTGAACGCGACCGGTTCGCGGACGCACCAAAAACGATCTTCCTCGTTACCACGGCCGGAGCCCTACTGATGTTCGTCGGGACCGCACTCGCCGTCCAGGCGTTTATCATCGACGACTGGGGCGTCTCGTTCCTGATCGGTGCACTGCTCATCGCGACCGGCCCCACCGTCATCACGCCGATCCTACAGGTCGTCAACGTGCGTGAACACGTCGCCTCGACGCTCGAAGCGGAGGGGATTCTCAACGACGTGACGGCCGCGGTACTCGCCATCGTCGTCTTCGAAACCCTCGTCCTCGCGAACGAGCCGGCCGCGGTGCCTGGTGGCTTCCTCACCCGAGTCGTCGCCGGTGTGGGTGTCGGACTGGTCGTCGCGGTGGTGGTGTACGCCGCGCTGGTCAAAATAAGTCTCCCCGGGGCGGACGGGAAGCGGACCGTTCGGCTCGTCACTCTCGGGGGCGCGTTCGTCTCGTACGGACTCGCGGAGTCGATTTCGCCGGAGACCGGCGTCGCCGCCGCGGCCGCTGCCGGTATCGCGCTCGGCAACGTCGACCTCCCGCACCGCGAGGAGGTATCGAGCTTCGGGCGCGACCTCACGCTCATCGCGCTCGCGTTCGTGTTCATCTCGCTGGCCGCGCTCATCGACTTCGGCACCGTCATCGGGCTCGGGCTCGGCGGCATCGGCGTCGTCGTGGTCGTAACGCTCGTTATTCGTCCGATCGTCATGTTCCTCTCGACCCGCGAAGCCGTGTTCACGCGGAACGAGCGGCTCTTTTTGAGCTTCGTTGGGCCGCGCGGGATCATCCCCGCCTCGGTGGCGACGCTGTTCGCGATCCAACTGCAGGCCGCGGGCGAGTTCGCGCTCGCCGACGCGCTCGTCGGCACCGTCTTCCTCGTTATCTTCGCCACCGTCGTCCTCCAAGCCGGACTCGCCAGACAGATCGCCGAGTTCCTCGACGTCCAACCAATGAAAACCATCATCATCGGCGGCGGCCGGGTCGGCCGGACGCTCGCCACGCGACTGGAGAAGAGAGGCGAAAACGTCGTGCTCATCGACCGCGATCCGGACGTCGTCGAGAGCCTGCAGGCGGACGGCCGTCAGGCCATCGTCGGCGACGGAACCGACGCCGCATTCCTGCGGAAACACGGCGCCGAAGACGCGAAGATCGTCGTCGCCGCGACGGCCATCGACGACACAAACCTGCTCGTTTCGCAGCTCGCACGCTCGAAGTTCGGCGTCGAGACCGTCATCGCCAGGGTCAACGATCCGGACAACGTCGACGCGTTCGACGCGCTCGACGTGCGGGCGATCGACGTCTCCTCGGCGATGGCGTGGTCGCTCGACAACGAGATCGAACGACCCACTTTGAGCCACTGGATGAACCAGCTCGGCGACGGCCACGACGCACAGGAAGTCACGATCACCTCAGAGACGTTCGCCGGGAAGACGATTCAACAGCTCGGAAAGAAGCTCCCCGACGGCGTGCTGATCGCCGTCGTCGGCCGCGACGACGAGACGTTCGTTCCGGACGGCGAAACCGTACTCGAGCCGGGAGACCGAGTGACGCTCCTCGGCGACAGCAACGACGTGAACGAAGCGATCAAGCGCGTCCATCCGCACGACTGAGGATCCCTGCCGAAGACGATGAGACCCGCATTCAGTGCCGAACGCCCGGTGAGAGACCCCTTGTCGACGACGCGGATCTAACGTGGGTAAGAGTGCTTTTTAAGCCGGTTCGGACCCTACCTGTCCTTGTCGAAATTGAGGTTTCATATACGTGCCAACAGGACTTAAACGTGATCTTGGGTTGTTCTCGACGATGGCGATCGCCATCGGCGCGATGGTCGGATCGGGCGTGTTCATTCTTCCGGGCGTGGCGTACGTCACTGTCGATGGGCCGGCAGTCGTGCTCGCGTTCCTCCTCGCCGGAGTGTTGATTCTCCCGGCCGCGTTCAGCGCCTCGGAGATGGCGACGGCGATGCCCGAAGAC
Source organism: Nanohaloarchaea archaeon PL-Br10_U2g5 (assembly GCA_001564205.1). Next base: position 8,988 of record LKMY01000038.1, on the reverse strand, counting down.
GGCGGGTCGTACGTCTACGTCGAGCGGGGGATGGGGCCCCTCCTCGGCACTATCGCCGGCGTCGGGAACTGGTTCATGCTGTCGTTTAAAGGTGCACTGGCGCTCGTCGGCGGCGTCCCGTACCTCATCTTCATCGCACCGGGGATCGCCGAATACATTCTTCCGCTCGCGGTGACGTTGGCGGTGTTTTTCACCGTCGTGAACATCGTGAGCACGAAAAGTGCCGGCAGCTTACAGTTCGTCATCGTCGGTCTGATGATCGTCGTGCTCGGCTACTTCATTATCGGTGGGGTGCCTGAAATCGTTCCCGAGCAGACCGAAGGGGCGTTCAACTTCGGAAGCGGGGGTCTGATCGCGGCGACCGCGCTGGTGTTCATCTCCTACGCGGGCGTGATCAAAATCGCCGCCGTCGCAGAGGAGGTGAAAGACCCCGGGAAGACGATTCCGCGGGCGATGATCGGATCACTCGTCCTCACGACCGCACTGTACGTGGCCGTCGTCTACGTCGCGATCGGGATCGTCGACGTGAACGCGGCAGTCGGGGACGGGCGGCTGCAACCGGACGGGGAGGGACCAATTATGGGGCTCGCCGCCCAGCAGGTTCTCGGTCCGATCGGCACGGCGGCGGTCGTCGGTGCGGCGCTCTTGGCGCTCGCGTCGACGGCGAACGCCGGACTGCTCTCCGCTTCGCGGTTCCCGTTCGCGATGGCGCGTGACGGCCTCGCGCCGCCCTCATTCGAGCAGGTCAGCGAGCGGTTTAACACGCCCGTTCTCTCCATTTCGGTGTCGGGCGCGATCATCGTGTTGATGATCGTGTTCCTCCCGATCGACCAGGTGGCGAAGTTCGGGAGCGCGTTCCAGATCCTCGTCTTCATTCTCGTGAACCTCGCGCTCATCGGGTTCCGCGAGGGCGCGATCGACGACTACGACCCCGTTTTCACCTCACCGCTGTACCCGTGGATGCAGATCTTCGGGATGGCGAGCGGCGTGGTCGTGCTCACGCAGGTCGGGCTCGTTCCGTTCGCGGGCGCAGCGCTGATCACCGGCGTCTCAGTCGTGTACTTCTACTTCTACGTCCGGCCGCGCACGGACCGCGAAGGCGCCGCGCTGACTGGCGTTCGACAGAACGTCAGCGAGGCGGCTATCGAGCGCACCAAGGAGCTGTTCGGAGAACAGCAGCGCTACGACACGCTAGTCGCGATCACGGAGGACACGTCGGAACGGAGCCGGGTCGACATGCTCCGGATCGCCATGGATCTGTCGAACCTGCGAAACGGGTCCGTAACGGTCGGGAACTTCAAGAAGGTACCACACCGCGCGTTCACGGCCGGCGACACGACGTCGACGCGGACCGAACCCCCTGACTGGGTGAGAGCGGCCGATTCGCTCCCGTCCACGACCGGGGAGCGACCGGACGGCGGCGTTCAGAAACCGCTCGAAGGCGACCAGACGGGCGCTCGCCCGGTGTCCGACGTCGTCTTCAAAGACATCAAGACTGAGACGATCGGCCCCGCCATCGTCGAGTACGCCGCCTTCGAGGAAGAGGATTTCATCGTGCTCGAACGCCGGGTCGAGGAGCTCCACGAGCTATACGGCGAGGGGCTCAACGAACACGTGTTAAAGAACGCGCCGTGCGGAGTGTTGCTCGTCGAAGACCGCGGCTTCGACGGCGCCGACGAGATCGCCGTCGCGACGAACAGCGACGTGTACGACCCGGTGAAGCTGCTCGTCGCGGACGCGATCGCCGAGGAGACCGGAGCGACGCTGACGCTACTCCAGGCCGTTCCGGAGGGCGTCTCCGACGATCGCCGCCAGGTCGTTCAGGAGTACCACGACGAGCTGCGACGGGTCCTGACTGTCACCGCCGACTCGCGGATCCTCGAGACGGACGACCGCGTCGAAGGGCTCTCCCGGTTCGCGAACAGCGCAGATCTCCTCGTGACGACGACGGAGCGTCGGGGGATCCGCGGTGCCGTCTTCGGGCGGCCCGGCGACCGACTCGTCGACAGCGTCGACTGTACCGCGGTGATGGTGCAGCCGCCGGACAAGCAGCAGTCCGGGTTCATCCAACGGGCCGTCCTCGATCGGCTGTTCGGTGGGCGAAACTGACTCCCGGGCCGACGCGCGCTCGGGTTTCGATCGGGAGACCGCCACCTCTCGACGCCGCCCTCCCGCGGTTCCCGAGAGAACAGAGCTAAACCCGCGGCGGCGGTGATTCAGGGTATGAAACAGGCCATCGTCGCCCGAACGGATATCGGTATGGGCGAAGGGAAGCTCGCCGCGCAGGTCGCACACGCATCGCTGTCGGCGTACCAAGACGCCGGGCGACGCAGCCGAAAGAAGTGGCAGGGCGAGGGACAGAAGAAAGTCGTGCTGAAGGGAACTTCCGAGAGCCAGCTGTTCGAGCTGGCCGACAAAGCCGACAAGGAGGGGCTCCCGTACGCGATAATTCGCGACGCCGGTCACACGCAGTTGGAGCCGGGGACGGTCACCGCACTCGCCGTGGGGCCGGCTCGCGATGAGAGCGTTGACCGCGTGACCGGCGACCTCTCGCTGTACTGATGGCGGACGAACACGGCGGATTCGACGCCGGTGTCGCGGCGGCTGGTTCGCTCCGCGAGGCGCACCCGATCGAGCGCGCTGTGAGCATCGACTACTACGTCAGCGCCGCCGACGGGATCGGCGGCCGCCTCCGCGAGTCGCCGGAAGATTTTCGCGTCCGAGAGCTGGAAGCGTTCGGTTCGGAACCGCTCGGCGCGGATCGCGGGAGCTACCCCGAGCTCGTCGTCCGGGTTACCCTTCGCAACTGGGACACCAACGATTTCGTACGGCGGATCTCTGACGCGCTCGGCATCAGCCGCGAGCGCGTCTCGTGGGCCGGCACGAAAGATAAACGCGCCGTCACCACGCAGCTGTTTACTCTCCGTGAGATCGACCCGGAGGAGCTCCCCGACATCCGCGGCGCCGAGATCGAACCGCTCGGCCGTGCCGGCCGGAGGCTTTCGTTCGGTGATCTCGCCGGTAACGCGTTCGAGATCCGCGTCGCCGACACGGTCGCGGAGGCGCCCGAGCGCGTCGCCGGCGTGGTTCGTGATCTGCGGGCGTTCGCGGGGGAGGACGCGGATGCCAGTACGGCTCGCGACGCGAGCAACGACGCGAGCCCAGACGAGCCCGAGTCGGTCACCGGTGCTACTGTCGGCGTCCCCAACTACTTCGGCCAGCAGCGCTTTGGAAGCCGGCGCCCGGTCACCCACGTCGTCGGGCTCGCAATCGCTCGATCGGACCCTCGCGAGGCAGTCCGGCTGTACGCCGGGAACCCCGCAGCGACGGAGCCGGACGACACGCGGGCAGCACGCAACCGGGTCGACGCCGCGTTCGGAACGGAGGCTGCGGGAGGCATCGGTGCGCATGAAAATGGGGAGGATGGCGAGTCAGATCCGCTCCCTGCGGTCAGCGCCGACGGAACCGGCGACGGCGACTGGGAGGACTGTCTCGACGCGATTCCCGGGAAGCTCCGATTCGAGCGCTCGATGGTTCATCGACTCGCCGAGCGCGATGTCGACGCCGACGCTCCCGCCGACCACGACGACTGGTGGCACGCGCTGGAGGCGGTCCCCTCGAACCTCCAGCGGCTCTTCGTCAACGCGGCACAGTCGTTCATCTTCAACCGAATCCTGAGCGAGCGCCTCCGGCGCGGGCTCCCGTTCGACCGTCCCGTCGCCGGGGACGTCGTCTGCTTCGCGGACGGTACCGCTCCAAAAGAGCTGTACGCGCCCGACATCGACCGGCTACAGCGAGTCGACGCCGACCGAGTATCAATCGTCTCGCGGCACTGCGAGCGCGGCCGAGCGTTCGTCACCGCACCGCTCGTCGGCACCGAAACGGAACTCGGCGACGGTGATCCCGGTGAGATCGAACGCGAGGTGCTCGACGCCGTCGGCATCGAACCCGACGACTTCGCGCTCCCGGGCGAGTTCGATTCGTCGGGCACTCGCCGGGCGATCGCGCTGCGGACCGACCTCGACGTGACGTTCGACGGGGGCGACCCCCGGTTCGCGTTCGCGCTCCCGAGCGGCTCGTATGCGACCGTGCTGCTCCGAGAGTTCTCGAAGAGCGGGCCGCTCGATCTGTGAGTGATCCACAGCGGTGGATCAGGCTTCAATAAAATCTGCTCAGACCACCACAATAGTGCGTTTCGTTCCGAGCCGTTTTTGTGCCGAAGCCGCCAACCGACGCCATGACTCGAATCGTCGTTATCGACCTCCACGGCCAGTTTACTCATTTGGAGCAGCGTGCGCTCCGCGACATCGGCGTTGACACCGAGATCCTCGCGGCGGACACGTCGCCCGACGAGATCGACGCTGACGGGATCGTGCTTTCGGGCGGCCCCGACATGGACCGCGTCGGCAACGCCCCCGATTACCTCGATCTCGACGTACCGGTGTTCGGGATCTGTCTCGGGATGCAGCTGATCGCGACGGAGCTCGGCGGCGCTGTCGGTGAGGGAGACTACGGCGGCTACGCCGACGTCGACGTGGAGATCGTCGATGACGAAGACCCGCTTGTCGGCTCGCTCGCTCCCGAAACCCGCGTCTGGGCCTCTCACGCAGACGAAGTCAAGGAGCTTCCGGCGGGGTTCACCCACACCGCCACCTCGGACGTCTGTGGCATCGAGGCGATGTCCAACGTCGAAGCCGATCGCTACGGCGTCCAGTGGCATCCGGAAGTGGCACACACCGAGCGCGGCGAGGAAGTGTTCGAAAACTTCGTTTCGATCTGCGAGTCGGCCTGAACGCAAGAAGACAGGGCGTGACAGTCGGTTACTCTCGGGGACGCGCCGTCATCACAGACACCTCGCTATGTCTCACGACCCGCTCTGCGACGGAGCCGGCGGCGAGAAACCGCCCGAGCCCCGTCCGGCCGTTGGTTCCCATCACGACGAGATCCACGTCGTAGGAGCCAACCGCGTCGAGGATCTCTTCGTGAGGGCGGCCGCGGCGGAGGTGTTTTTCGACCGCGATATCCCTGTCTGCAGCTGCGTCGGCAACCGCCTCGACGGCACGTTCGCCACGCTCCTCCTCGCGTTCGACGACCATGTCCCATTTGTCGGCACCCGCGATCAGCTCGTCGACGACGAACAGCGCGTGGATCCGCGCGTCAGTCAGATCGGCGAGATAGCAGGCGTGTTCGACCGCGGCGTCGCTCCCGGCGCTCCCGTCGGTGGGACAGAGTATCGCGTCGTACATCGTGGCCTGGGTCAGGCACTAATAGATGTTAACTGTTAGCAAGTACAGAGTGCACGGCCGCTCACTGGCACTTGACGCGCCGGGATCGGGGTCGTGCCGGTTTCACCGTCGTCGCTCAGAGCCAATAGCGCTGGACGTGCTCGGTTCCACAGCTGGGACACTCTCGTCGGTACTCGACAGCTGCCCCCGACGTTGCGGCCTCCCACGCTCCCGTCTCCTCGACGAAACCACACCCCTTACAGGAGTGCGAGCGTCCAGCGAGCCGCTCTCGGTATCTGTCGAACGCTGATGTGCCACCGTATCTAGATGACATGTGGTACCATTACACAAGGATGCACTAATAGCTATCGGGAAATCGACGGGGACGCGCGGCTCGGAGTTCGGAGGCTTCGGAGTCCGACGCGAGGCCGGACTGATCGCGGCACTGACCGGTATCCACTGAACGTGTTCTCACTCGTAGAACGGTTCACACACGTCGACCGACGGCGCTTGGCGGTCTCTCGAGGACGCGTCGTAGAAACATATCGGCGCCGACGCGACCGCGCCGGGGTCGGCTACGCCCCGAACAGTTCGTCGACCGCTTCGCCGGCGGTCTGGGCCGCTTCGCGGGCGACCGCGTCGGGGTCGGGGTCGTCAGGGGCGTTCAGATACACGTCGACGTCGAGAACGCCCTCTTCGAACGTCACGGTAACGTCGAGGTCCCTGACTGCGGACTGGTCATAATGGGTGAAGACGACGCCCTCGGCCGCCGCTGCAGCTGTGCGGACGACTTCCTCATCGCTGGGCTCATCGTCTGTCTGGGCGCCGTCGGTCATCGATCGCTTACGCGCCGCCCGCGCCCGGACCACCGGGGCCAGTCGGGGCGCCGCCTGCACCGCCCTGCAGCATCTGCTGAAGCTCGCCCTGTAGCTCGTCGAACTGCTCTTCGACGCGCGACTCCTGCTTTTTCAGCTGCTCGACGCGGACTTCGAGGGAGTCGACCTTGTTCTCGAGGTCGTCGTAGGCGGAGTCGTAATCCGTTTCGACGAGGATTTCGCCGATCTCGCGGTACATTCCGGCGTCCTCGTCGATGTCTTCGAGCGCGCTGAGCGCGGTCTTGGACTCGTTGAGCGCCGTCTGAGCCTGCTCTTTCTGCTCGGCGACCTGCTGTGCGGTCTCCTGCAGCTCCTGAAGATCCTCTATCTTCTCCTGTGCCTCGGGCGGCATATTCCCTTGCATGGACGCAACGAGGCGACCCGGACGGAAAAACCCCCGACTTCTCTCCCAGCGGCAGAGACGCTCGGTAGGGCGCGTCAGACAGGCGTAATCGTCGCTTTCGGGAGGCTCTTTGGTGACTACTCACGGGGGTCGCTGACGCGCTCTGCCACCTCGACGAGTCGCGACCAGCTGTTGATCCCGGCGCGGAGGGCGACGAGGTCGTCGGCGACGACTCGAACCCGGACCGTGATGCCGTTGTGAGAGACGGTCGCCGCCGACCGGGCGTCGTCGATTTCGCCGACTTCGGGAGCGAGTGCGTCGGCGACGAGACGAGCGCGCCGCTCGGCGGAGTACTGAAACGAAAGTACCGTCTCGTGTGCGCGGGGTCCCGTCACGGTCGGGCCGATCACCTACTCGACGTTGACTTCTTTCATGCCGCCGCCGCGCTCTTTGAGGAGGACGCGGTGGCCGCAGTACGGGCAGCGCACGCCGCCGTATTCGTCGGGGGTGACGTCGCGCTTACAGCGGGAGCACTTGTAACTCATCGCGGCTATTCCTCGTCGGCGAGTGCGGCGCGGATGGAGCGTCGAACGGTGCGACCACCCGGCGTCTCGGGGCGGTACGCGCCGCCGGTGAACGTCTCGCCGGTCTCTTCGTTGACCCAGATGCCGGTGCCTTTTCGCTTCACGTCGTCGCCGTCGACGGTCGCGTTGCGCATCTCCTCTTCGATGTCCTGGACTCGCTTGCGGGAGACCCGGCCGTAGCGAGCGCCGAATCGGCCCGCGCTGCCGGTGCTTCGTGCCTTGTCCTCAGCCATAGTGAGTCTGTGTACCGTCAGCGCGGGTAAAAAGGCTGCGAGTTGGGGGCGTCGGCGATCGCCGATCCGACCGGAACGCGGCGGTCGTCTGTCCGTCGGTGTCAGCCGATGTCGCCTGTCGGTGTCTAGAACCGCGGCGTCACCGACCGCAACATCTTTTACTACTTAGTAATACTACTAGGTTGTATGCAAGGCTTCGACGGCTTCAGCGACGTGAGCGAGACGGACGTAACGAAGGCGATCGGCAACGAGTGGACCGACGGGTTCCTCGATTTCACCGAGTCGGACGTGATTATCCTCGGCGGTGGTCCCTCCGGGTTGATGGCCGCAAAGGAGCTCGCCGAGCGCGGCGTGAAGGTGATGGTAGTCGAGAAGAACAACTACCTCGGCGGCGGATTCTGGCTCGGCGGCTTTCTGATGAACACAGTGACGGTCCGAGACCCTGCCCAGAAGATCCTCGACGACCTCGACGTCGACTACGAATCGGTCGAGGACGTGGACGGGCTCTACACCGCCGCCGGCCCCGAAGCGTGTTCGGGACTTATAAAGGCCGCCTGCGACGCCGGTGTGCGGATTCAGAACATGACCGAGTTCACCGACCTCGTCGTCCGCGAGGATCACCGCGTCGGCGGGATCGTGATGAACTGGACGCCGGTCCACGCGCTGCCGCGAGAGATCACCTGCGTCGACCCGATCGCCGTCGAGTCGAAGCTCGTGATCGACGCGACCGGTCACGACGCGGTCGCGATCAACAAACTCGACGAGCGGGGCGTCCTCTCCGCACCCGGGATCGAACACGCGAACGAGCACAACACCGGGATGGACCAGACGGGCAGCGACGAGTACGGCGCGCCCGGTCACGACTCGCCCGGCCACGACTCGATGTGGGTCGGCGAGAGCGAGGACGCCGTCGTCGAGCACACGGGCGTCGTCCACGACGGGCTGATCGCTTCCGGGATGGCGGTCGCGACCGCCTACGGACTCCCGCGGATGGGCCCGACGTTCGGCGCGATGCTCGTCTCCGGAAAACGCGCGGCACAGACCGCCCTCGACGAGCTGGAGTTCGAGGCGGGCGACGTCCGGCTGTCGACCGGCGGTGCGCCGGCTCCGGCCGACGACTGAGCGACGACGGGAGCGAGGCCGAATCGCGGGACGCCCGGTGGCTCGACGACGCCTTTTTATCCGTGATGAGCCCACATCGAGCATGTACTGGCGCGGACACGTCGGCATTGCTCTGCTCGTGTACGCCCCGATCGCAGCGGTGACTCTTGCGATTGGCGAGCCCGAGCTAACGGTTCTCGGAGGCGCTCTTGCTGTCGCCGCCGCCACGCTCCCCGACGCCGATCAGACGCTCCCGATCCCGCACCGAGGGCCGACACACACGCTCGCGTTCGCGGCCGTTATCGGCCTACTCACAGGGGCGCTCGCGGCGGTCACGCTCGTCGAAGCGGGCGTCGGACAATCCCTTCCGGGATGGACGCCAGTGTTCGTCGGCGGAGTGGTGACGCTTTCGCTGTGTTCGCACATCGCCGGGGACGCGATTACACCGATGGGTATCCAACCCTTCAGACCGCTGTCGGCGGCGCATTACACGCTCGATATAACGCCGGCGAAGAACCCGCGCGCGAACTGGATGTTTCTCGTCGTCGGCGTGCTTTCGACGGCCGTCGCGGTTGGCGTGGCGTACTGAGTCGGAACGACGCGTATCGCTCGGCGCTGACCGACCAC
>LKMY01000037.1 GCA_001564205.1 Nanohaloarchaea archaeon PL-Br10_U2g5 | reverse complement strand
CTACAGCCGCGAACCCGAGTGAACCGGTCCAAGATGAGCTCCGACTGGCTCGCCGGATCGGCTTTCAACACGACGACACTGCCGCTCGGGAGCCCACCGTTGAACTCCCTGTCCAGCACCGAGATACCGGTCGGGAGCGTCTCCATACGATCGCTGCCGTCCCCGGACGTTTGGCTCTGTCGATGGAACATGAGAGGGCGTCGATGGATCTGCGGTTCGCTCACGGCGTCACCACTGGCGGAGGCTCGCTCAGGCGACTCGCCACCGGTCGCTCCCGTATTTTTTGACGAGGGAGTTCGCGATACGATCGTACGCGGACTCGACTTCCGGGTCCGACAGCGGCTCCGGATCGCGCGACGGGACCGGTCCGAGGACGGGACAGCCGAGCAGGTCCGCCACTGGATCCGGAACCGACGGGGCACGGACGACGACAACGCCGATGGGCGGGCACTCCAGTCGCCGTGCGATCGCGGCCGTCTTCGCGACGTCACGCAACGCCGGTCGGCGAAGCGGGGTCACGAGAAGAGTTCGGTCGGCGACTCGAAGCGGTGCAACTGCGTCTGGTGAGGCTCCTGCCGGGCAGTCCAAGAGGACCGGTGCGTCGTCTGGAACAAAGCCATCGAGCGATTCGAGGGCTACGCTCGCGTCGATATCGCGCGGGTTCTCGGGCGCTGCGAGGACCGTCGGCGCAGACCGTTCCGGATGGAGTCGTCCGTCGGCGCGGATCACGTCGACGATTGTCGACGAGTCCTTTCGGCTGGCCCTTCGGCTCGTCTCTGTCGCGAGGCGCTCGAGGTTCGGGAGGTCCCAGTCGGCGTCCGCGGCCACCACCGGGGCCCCTCGCCTCGACAGTGCTCGAGCGAGCCCGACCGTCGTGGTCGTCTTCCCGCTGCCACCTTTCCCGCCGGCTACGGCTATCACGGGGCGGGTTGCGTCGCTATCTGATATAAAAGTGGGTGAAGGCGAGCAAGCGGGTGACGGCGGATGGCATACGATCGCAGGAGGTTCGATCAGTCTTGCGGTCGCCGGCGACTCCGTTAGTCCTGACAGCAGCCGCCTGCCTCGCCGCCAAAGTCGACTGCGAGTGGGTCGGAGATCGCCTCGTTCACGCTTTGGAGGGTGTCCGACAGCTCGTCTTGTGCGTCGAGGAACTCGCTCATGACGGGCATCGAGTGGAGCTCGTCTTGTGCGTCCTGCACGCGGTGGAGGTCGGCGTTCGTCGCTTGACCGCTCTGTCGGGCCTGTATGAACTCCGATCGGAGCTGTTCGAACTCGTCGATCTGTGTCTGTACCTCTTCGTCGCGCTGGACGGCCTCGCGGGCCGCTTCGAAGCGCTCGTACTCGGGGGTTCGGGCGATCCGCTCGCCGAGCTCACGGCCAAGATCCTCGATGGACGCCTGTTCGACGCTCATACCGGATCGTCGGTCCGGGTCGGTTTTAACCTGCCGGAGGCGGCGGTCGGACCGCCCTGCCGGCTGCTACATCGCCGACGTCAGCTGCGCCTCGACGAACGCGACGACGTCGGCAAGCTCCGACTGTCCGATCCCGTGACCTCCGGGATAGCTGTCATGTGTGACGTCAGCACCTATCTCGACGAACCGCTCGGCCGCGGCGGTCGACCGCGCCGATGGAATCACGCGATCACCCGATCCGGCGCCGACGAAGACGGGTTTTCCCGCGACGCCGTCAGGAGCGAACTCGGCGTGCGAATCCGCGAGATAGCCGTGGAGCGCGACGACCCACGCGTATCGATCTGGCTCCTCTAAGACGAGCGAGAGGCTGGTGATCGCCCCCTGGCTGAACCCAAGCAGGCCGAGCCGGTCGGCGTCGAGATCGTACGCTTCCGTCGCAGCTTCGACGCTGTCTGCGATCAGATCGAGGCTGCGACGGAAGCCGGCGGCGTCGGGCTGGCTCTGTTCGAGACCGCCGCCGGAGAGATCGAGGTCGTACCACGTATAGCCGCCCTGCAGCGGGTCCGGCGCGCGGAGACTGATCACGTGGAGGTCGTCCGGGAGGTGACGTGCGACCGGGAGCAGGTCCTCCTCGTCGGCACCGCGTCCGTGTAGAACGAAGACGGCCGGCCCGTCGGCGTCGGCGTCATCCGGTGCGACGTGGATGTGATTAAGTGGAAGCTCGGACATAGTAGGACGTTCGCCGCCTCGGGGTTTCGGTCTGTCGACCGCGGCAGCAGTAGCGGTTTGTCACAAACGATCGCTCGCCCGGCCGCCGAACGCGCGGTTTAACCGTCCAGCCGCACAATTCGTTCGACATGAGCGGCTCCACGGAGGGCGACCTCACAAAAACGGGGATGGCCCTGAAACACGACCGCGAGTGGGACTACGAACTCGACCGAATCGTCGAGGCCATCGAAGAGCGTGACGCCTCGAAAGTCGGTCTCCAGTTCCCAGAGGGGCTCAAACGCCGCGGCCCGAAAGTCGCTGACGACCTCCGCGAGGCGGCGCCCGACGATGTCACGTTCATGCTCTCGGGGCAGCCGTGCTACGGGGCCTGCGATCTCGACACGTACCTGATGCGCCGGACGGACGTCTTCGTCCACTTCGGCCACACACCGATGAAAGAGTCCGACAGCATCGTCTACGTCCCGCTGTTCTCGAACGTTGACCCGTTCCCGATCATGGAAGACGCGGTCGACGAGGAGCTTTCGCCGCCGGAGGAGAACCCCGACGTTGGGCTCGTGACGACGGCTCAACACATGAACCGCTTCGAGGAGATGACCGACTGGTTAGAGGAGCGCGGCTACGAGGTTCACACCCGACGCGGCGACGACCGACTCACGAAGGAGGGGCAGGTGCTCGGCTGCAACTACGCCTCCGCGGATATCCCCGCCGACCAGGTGTTGTACGTCGGCGGTGGCAAGTTCCACCCGGTCGGTCTCGCGATGGAACACCCCGAAAAGCGCGTCGTCATCGCCGATCCCGTCAACAACGCCGTCTCCGTCGCGGAACACGACCAGTTCCTCAAACAGCGGTACGCCTCGGTTCACAAGGCGATGAGCGCAGAGAAGTGGGGCGTCATCTTCTGCACGAAGATCGGACAGGGCCGCTGGGAGACCGCCCAAGATATAGTCGAGAACAACGAGAACGCCTACCTGATCACGATGGACGAGGTGACGCCGGACCGCCTGCGTAACTTCGATATGGACGCGTTCGTCAACACCGGCTGTCCACGCATCACGACCGACGACGGTCCCCGGTTCCACAAGCCGATGTTGACCCCCGGGGAGTACGAGGCCGCGATCGGCGAGAAGCCGCTCGACTCGATCGAGTTCGACACGTTCCACGACACCTGGTAACGATTTTCAGGACACTTGGTAACGGTTTCATTCCTCTCATCCCCACTCTGGATCGTTCGGATTGGCTTTCGCCCCCTTTGATGACTCGTCTCGAAAATACCGTGGTATTTCGGCGCTAACAGGCGGCGCAACGGAAGTATAACTATATATCCGCCTCGTGTCAACTCCAAGGATATCTCATGGTGAACGACAAAGGCGACACTGGGATGCAAGCCCGACGCAGATCCGCGAACAGTGGTGATTACGGCGGACTGACCGAGGCGTTAGAGTCGGCGATACGATACCCTGCCGAGAGCGACGACGTGGTGAAAATCGTGCTCATCGGCGGTCTCCTCACGATATTTAGCTTCCTCGTCGTTCCGCTGTTCGTTCTCGCCGGGTACCTCGTGCGAGTGTTCGACCGCACCGCCGCTGGCGACGAGGTTCCGCCCGAATTCGACGAGTTCGGGGAGATGACGGTCACGGGGATCAAGGCCGCGGTGATCGGTATCGCCTACGGCTTCATCCCGTTGCTCGTCGGTGTCGGGGGAGTGCTCGTCGGTATCGTGGGTATCGGTGTCGGCGGAGACGGCGCCTTAGGCGGCCTCGGGGTGATCGGCATTCTCCTCGGCGGGATACTGTCGTTCGCCCTCGCGCTCCTCGTCGGGTACCTGCTTCCGGCGGCGCTGGCGAACTTCGCCCGGACGCGGTCGATCGGCTCCGGATTCGACGTCGGGACGCTAAAACCGATCTGGACGTCCCGGTCGTACGCCGTCGCGTGGGTCGCGATGTTCGCCGTGCTCCTGATCGGCGGGCTCGTTGCCGCCGTTCTCAACGTCGTCCCGATACTCGGGACCATCGCCGGCGCGTTCGTCGGGTTCTATTTCAGCGTCGCCGCGTACTCCGTCATCGGTCGGTCGTGGCCCAGCTTTTCCAGCGTCGGAGAAATCGAACCGGCCGCCTCAGAAACGCTCTGAGTCACGCGTCTCGGCCCGTTCCGGCGGCTTCAGCCTCCACGTGGCAGACCGCCGCTGCCGGTGATTTGACCGCCTCGACACCCTCGATGTCGTGCGTATCGAGTCCGGCGACCGCTCGGCCGTGTGCGAGTGCGAGCCCGATCTCGGAGAGCGTACCGTACGAGCCGTTGACCGCGATGGCGGCGTCGCCGTTCATCACCACGAGCGCGTTGCGCGCGTGGCCGAGCCCGGTCGCGATCGGCGTCGTGACGTATGGGTTCGCGTCCTCACGGCGGTCGGTCGGGAGAATGCCGATACTCTCTCCACCCGCCTCGCTCGCGCCGCGACAGACGGCCTCCATAACGCCTCCGAGTCCGCCACAAACGACGGTGTGGCCGCGGCTCGCGAGCTGTTTTCCTAGTTCCTCGGCAACTGTCGCCGTCTCCGGACCGATCGAACTCCCCCCGATAACGCTGACGCGCATGTCTCGGAGCGAGCGTCGCGTGCATATAAACCGGGCGTTGAGCGCAGGATCTCGGGGTGTATCACGCCGCCTCACACGATCTGCTGGCTCCACGAGCCGTGAGCACCACCACCGTGATTTTGGTGAAACGCTTTTAAGTACTGAGCGTCGACAGGCTGTATGAGCTACGATACCGTCGTGTTCGACAACGACGGTGTCCTCGTTGGCCGCACGCGCTTCGACGTGCTTCGGGATGCAACCCGGGACGCGTTCGAGGAGTGCGGCGTCGAGGAGCCCGATCCGGACGACGTAGAGCGCATGACCATCGGTGCGACCCCCGGCAGCGTGGGGACCGTCTGTCAGACGTACGACCTCGATCCGGGGTCGTTCTGGCGGACCCGTGACGACGTGGTCTCGAAGGCACAACAACAGGAAGCCCGCGAGGGGCGCAAGACCCCGTACGACGATCTCGACGAGCTACGGGACCTCGACGTGGGGATGGGGATCGTCTCCTCGAACCAGCAGGCGACCGTCGACTTCCTCGTGGACCACTTCGACGGCTTCGAACGGATGGGTGCCGCATACGGTCGCGAGCCGACGATCCACTCGCTTCAGCTCCGCAAGCCGAACCCCCACTACATCGAGCAGGCACTCGCCGATCTCGACGCCGGCAACGCCCTATTCGTCGGTGACAACGAGTCCGACGTCCGCGCCGCTGAGAACGCCGGCATCGACTCCGCGTTCATCCGTCGCCCCCATCGTCGAAACTGGGAGCTGAACGTCTGGCCGACGTGGGAGATCGACGACCTCAGCGACCTCCACGACATCTGTCGGCCGTAGGACGATCGGGGGTCATCCGCAGCGTCGCTGCCGAGCGTCGCGGCTCGTCCGGAGCAGCCCACCGGCGTCCGTGCCGTCCTCGTTTTGAGTAGGTGACGCGGCGAACCGCCGGAGGGTGCGGCCAACACGACCGTCAGCGCCTGCCCCGCACGCCACCGCACCTCACACCTCCCCAGCCTCGGCGGAGAGCGCGCCGGTGGACCGCACCACGGCGCCGGCGCGCTCCCGCCTCCCTCGCGTTCCGGCTCGCGCGTTTCGACGCGCGAGCCGGGCGCGCCACCCGTGCCGGCGTCGTCACGGACCGTTCTCGTTGCGACGGGCGCTTCGCAACGCTTGAGACCCCAGAGTGACGACGCTTCGGGGTGACACGCCGCGTCTTCGCCGGTCTCTGCGGACTGGTCTTTCTCGTCAACCTCGGGCGCGTGGGCTTCGCCCCGCTGGTGCCGACCATCGGTACGGAGTTCGCCGCTAGCCCCGCCGTCGTCGGCACCGTGACGACGTTGGTGTGGGTCGGCTCCGCGCTCCCGCGTATCCCGGTCGGCTATCTCCTCACCCGCGTGCCGCGCCACTACGTCGTGTTCGGCTCCGGCGTCGCGCTCGCGCTCGCAGCGGTGTTCACCGGAAGCGCGGAGACGGTCCGGCAGCTGCAGGCGGGCGCGCTGTTCATCGGTCTCGCGTCGGGCGCCTACTTCGTCGCCGCCGTTCCGCTGGTCGCCGAGCTGTTCCCAAGCGCGCGCGGACGAGCGATCGGTATCCACGGCTCCGCGGGCCAGCTGGCTGCGGTCCTCGCGCCCGGTATCGTCGTCGCCGTGCTGCTCGTCGCCGACTGGGGGGCGGTCTTCCACCTGCTCGCGGCCGCCGCGCTCGTCGTGACGGCGGTGCTAATCGTGATCGTCCGCCGCAACCCGCTTCCGTCGGGAGCGGGCGCCGACCGGAACTTTCGCTCCGCGTTGGGTCACTGGCCGGTGATCCTCGTCGGCGTCGTCATCGTCGGGGCGCCCGGTTTCGTCTGGCAGGGGGTGTTCAACTTCTACGTCACGTACCTCGTCGGAACGAAGGGCCTTTCTTCCGGGTTGGCGAACACGCTACTCACCGTCATTTTCGCTGCGGGACTCCCGGCGTTCTGGTTCGGTGGGCGGCTCGCCGACCGCCTTCCGCACGTCCCGTATCTGCTCGCGATCATGGGCAGTTTCACGCTCGTCCTCACGGGGCTCGTCGTCGCTGAGAGCGTCGCAGCGCTCGTCGCGGTCACCGTCTTGCTCGGCGTTGTCGTCCACGCGCTGTTTCCAGCGATCGACACGTTCATGCTGGAATCGCTACCCGCGGACAACCGCGCGAGCGCGTACGCTGTCTTCAGCGGAGTCGCTATGGGGCTGGAAGCGACGGGAAGCGGCGTGATCGGGGTCGTCGCGGAGGCCGTCGGATTCGACGTCGCGTTTGCGGCCGGTGCGGTCGGCGTGCTCCTCGTCGCTGGGACCGTCGGCGGCGTCCATCTCCTCGGCCGGCTCCCAGGAGGGAAGCGCGGCTCGGTGGACGCAGGCGACACGTGAGTTCCGGCGGTCACGGCAGCCAAATCGCGGCTGCAGCGCGTTTGAAGGGTTTAAATCCGAAGCCGCACAACTTCGTTCCAGTGACCGACTCGCCGCCGTGGGCCGACTTCTTCGGCCACGCCGAACCGTATCCGGAGCAGGCCGACGGTATCGACGCCGCAGTCGATGCCGCCGACGATGGTGGGTTCCTCGCCTTAGAGGGTGCCTGTGGGACCGGAAAGACGATGCTCGCGCTCACTGCGGGACTCGACCGCGTCCGGGATCCCGACTCCGACTTCGAGCGTGTGTTCGTTCTCACGAGCGTCAAACAGCAGCTCCGCCAGTTCGAGACGGATTTACGGACGGTCAACGAGAACCTTCCTGACGGCTACGCTTCGATCTCCGGGCTCACCCTCGTCGGGAAGGCCGACGTCTGCCCGTACGCCCGTGAGAACCGCGGCAGGATCGACCGCGAGAACGTGTATGAGCGCTGTGAGGGGCTTCGCGAGCGCACTCGGAACCTCGTCGGCGACGGCGGCGCGACCACGACATCGAACCTCGTGAGCGAGGCGCGGAGCCAACAGGTCGGACTCATGGACTCGGGAACGTCCGCTTCCATCGGCAGCAGCGCGGCGGCCGGTGACGACGCGCCCGCCGCCGACTATCTCTCGGTCGACGGCGAGCCCACGCCGTATCGCCCGGACACCGAGGAGTTCGAGGGAACCGAGTTCTGCCCCTTTTATGCCGGATTTCTCGACGATCTCCCCGACGACGGCGACCCCGCCGGAGCGGTCCCGTTTGACGTGACGGAGTTGGGTCACGTCGGCCCGACGGAGCTCGTCCGGCTCGCGGCCGGCTACGGCTCCTGTCCGCACTCGATTATGGGCGCTCTCGTCCCAGAGGTGGAGGTCGTTATCGGCAACTACTACCACGCGTTCGACCCCGTGACGACCGGCACGTTCACCGGCGCGCTGTTAGAAGACGAGACGTTCGTCGTCTGTGACGAGGCGCACATGCTAGAGCCGCGCGTGCGCGATCTCGTGAGCGACGCCGTCGCCGACGCCAGTCTTCGTGACGCCGAAAACGAGCTCACCCGCGTCGTCCAGCCGCTCTCCTTCGAGACGGCCGGCGCCGAGTCCGACGACGCGGCGCTCGTTCGCGGCGAGCTCGAGGACGCCGACGTGACCGTGGAGGAGATCCAATCGGTGCGCGAGTTCTACGCGGACCTCCGCGGCGAGCTCGACAGACGCGTCACGGCGCATCTCGACCGCGAACACCCCGACTGGCGGGCGTCGATGCGCGAACTCGACGACGCTGAACTCCCGCTTCGAGACCCTGAGCAGCCGACCGAAGACGAGATCACGACGTGGGCGAAACGGGAGGGATACGCGGACCGCGTCTGGGCGCGTACTCGTCAGGTCGGCGCGGTCGTCAAGCGCGTCCTCGACTCGCTGGAAGACGAGGACAAACAGCGCGCCGCGCCGGGCGTCGGACGAACTCTCAACGCGTGGTACCGTGAGGGCCACGAGGACTTCTTCCGCGCGATCGACTTGGAGCGAACGGTCGACGAGACCGCGCCGCCCGACTCGTGGCGGCGGGCTTACAACGGGAGTCTCGCGCTGTACAACTGTCTGCCGAGCGAGCCGATCGGCGACCGGCTCGCCGAGTTCGGCGGGGGCGTGCTGATGAGCGCGACGCTGGAGCCGATGGACGTGTTCCGTGACGTGACCGGGCTTGACCACCTCGAACGACAGGGCCGACCGGTCATCGAGCGGACGTACGGCCTTTCGTTTCCCGCTGAGAGACGCGCGAGCTTCGCGGTCGACGCCCCGAAATTCACCCATCAGAACCGAGGGGCCCCGGGCGAGGAGAACGACACGCGGCTCGCGTATCTCGACGCGACGGTAACGATCGCGAGCCGGAGCGGCAACGTGCTCGTCGGCACGCCGAGCTACGCCGAGGCGACGTGGATGGCCGAGTCGCTCAGAGAGCGCCTCGACAAGCCGGTCCTCTTGGACGAGTCATCGGGCGACCGTGCGACGGAGTCGCTGAAAGACGATTTCTTCGCCGGTGACGGGAAAGTGTTAGTGACGAGCCTCCGCGGGACGCTCACCGAAGGCGTCGACTACCGCGGCGACAGGCTCTCTGCCGCCGTGGTCTGTGGCGTCCCGATCATCAACACGGCACGACCCCGAACCCGGGCGGTGATCACGGCCTACGACCGTCGGTTCGAATCGGGGTTCGAAACGGCGCTCACTGTGCCGGCAGTCCGAAAAGCCCGACAGGCTGTCGGCCGCGTGATCCGGGGCCCTGAGGAACGCGGCGTCCGGGTCCTGCTCGACGCGCGGTACGCTCGTGAGTCGTGGAACAGCGTCCGGAACTACCTTCCTGAACACGAACGCAAAGAGTACCGGCCTGTCAGCCCCGACATGCTCGAGCTAGCGCTCGATAGGTTTGAGCGGAGCGCCGGAGACGATTAGATCCGAAGCACGGACCTAATCAGCAATTAGACCGAAGTAGGAGACACATAACTAACCTACACACCCATGTGTTTGGGCTCATGGAGTCACCAGCATCGCGAGAACTATACCACGTCGTCTGCCGGGAGTGTCGCGTAGAGGAGTTGTGCGGACGCCAGCGTGAGGCCATCACGCTCAAGCGCGAACACGTCACCGAAACCGGTCACCACGTCGTCGTCGCTCACGTCGCGTAGCTCGTTCGTGGTTCACACGACGTTCGACTCAATGTCCCGCGGAAAGTGCGTCAGCATCTCTGTCCCCGACTCGGTGATTGCAACCGTATCGGAGTGCCGGTAGCCGTACTCGTCGGTGTACAGCCCGGGCTCGATCGTGTACACCTGGCCGGGAGCCATCACGGCGTCCGCACCGGCGTACCGCTCGTCCCATCCGCGGTCGATGTACGGGGGCTCGTGGGCGCCGAGCCCGATGTTATGCCCGACGTGGTGTTGCGCGAGGTCGGTGACGCCCTGCTCGTCGAAGTACTCCCAGACGACCTCATCGACCTCGACGACGGGAACCCCGGGGCCGAGCGCGTCGATCGCGAGGGTCTGCGCTTCGAGCATCAGTTCGAAGTAGTGCGCCTGTTCGTCGCTGTACTCGCCGACGAACATCGTCCGTTCTAACTCGGAGCGATAGCCGTCGACGTTCGCCGTCGCGCCCGTCACCAGCACGTCCCCCTCACTGAGTCGCTCGTTCGGGGTGTGTCCGTGCGGGAGCGCGGTCTCGAAGCCGGAGATGTAGCCGGCGTGGACCGGGCCGTCACCGCGGACGCGAACGCTGTAGGTGTCTCCGAGCGTGTCGAGCATCGCGCGGGACGCCTCGGTCGACGCGCGCTGTGAGACGGTCGCGGGATGTGCGCCCGGCTCGGAGAAGTCGGCGAGGTAGCGGTGGCCGAGGTTCGCCCACTTGGCCGACTCGCGGATGAGATCTACCTCGGCGTCCGACTTCTCCCAGCGCATGCGGTCGACCCAAGTCTGTGACTCGACGTCGACGAATTCGGAGAGGTTCGGTCCCTCGTATCCCATCACGCCCGGGGCGCCGTCCGCGTCGCTCGCGACCGCATCGGCGTCGAGTCCATCGAGCATCTCGACGGCGACCGCGATCGGGTCGCCGCCGGGATAGTCGAAGTAGTGGTGGACCGCGTCGATCCGCGGGTTCGGTTCGACTCGTTCGACCTCTAATCGGGGGACGGTGATCTCGATACGCTCGTCTGTCACCGCGAGGGCAGCGGGTCGCTCCGTCTGGATGTGATGGAATCCGGTGAGATACTCGATCGCCGTGGCGCCGAACCACGTCGCCGCATCGGCGTCCGTCTCGGTGAGCCGGTTTCGAACCGTTTCGATTCGGTCGTCGAACTCGCTGTCCGGGAGTCGTGTTGCCATGGTTCACGATCCGTAGACACGTGAATAAACGGTCGGGTAGCGGAACGAGAACTCGACGTTTCGGACTGTCGGGTCAATCGACGTTTCGGACTGTCGGGTCAATCGACGTTTCGGACTGTCGGGTCAATCGACGTTTCGGACTGTCGGGTCAGTTCTCGCGGCGGGCGAACGCGAGGTTTCCGGAGACGTTCTTGATGTACGCGTTGACCGTCTCACCCTCCTGTGCACCGGGGACGAAGACGGTGTACTCGCCGCGCTCGGCGACGCCGTCGCCTTTGCGACCGGTGCCGACGATCTCGAGTTCGTACGTCTTGCCCGACTCGATGGTGTCTTCTTGTCGCTGCGTGTTCGACGTGTTCTGCTTGGCGACCGGTCGGAACGCCCCGCAAGCCTCACAGCGGAGCATCGG
>LKMY01000036.1 GCA_001564205.1 Nanohaloarchaea archaeon PL-Br10_U2g5 | reverse complement strand
GTAAAAACACGAGCCGGAGCAGCCACAGCGACCCGATCAGCACCCTCGAAGAGAATCACAGGTGGTATATCTCTCAAACAGCTTGGTATCCACGAGATGACACGGGTGAGCGTTATCGGCTGTGGAAACATGGGCGGCGCCTTCATCAAGGGGCTTGGACGGACCGGTGCGTACGACATCACGGCGATCGACCCGGATCCGGCCGCGCGCGAGTCGGTCGCCGACAGCGCGTCGCGGGTCACGGACGACCCCGGAGCGGCCGCGGACACGCCGATCGTCGTCCTTGCGGTCAAGCCGGACCTCGTCGGCGTCGTGTTAGCCGATCTGGACCTCACGGCAGACCAGACGCTGGTGACGCTGGCGGCCGGCGTCCCGCGCTCGTTCGTCATCGAGCGGACGGACGCGGCAGTGGTCAGGGTGATGCCTAACGTCGCCGCCGAGTTTGGGACGATGGCGGCGGCGGTAACGACGGAGGGGCTCACCGACGAAGTCCGGTCGATCCTCGACGCTGTCGGCGAGTTCGCCGAGGTCGATGAGTCGCTGATGGATATCTCGACCGCGGTCAACGGCAGCGGACCGGCGTTCGCCTTCTACCTCATCGACGCGGTGAAGACCGCGGGGATCGAGGGCGGGTTAACGCCCGACCAGGCCGAGACGCTGGCGGCACAGACGTTCAGAGGCGCCGCCGAAACCGTGTTACGCGACGACCGCTCCGTCGACGACCTCATTGACGCCGTCTGCTCCCCGAACGGGACGACCATTGAAGGGATGAACGTGTTGTGGGATAGCAACGCCGATGAGGCGGTCGCCGATGCAGTCCGCGCGGCCGAGCGTCGGTCGCGGGAGCTCTCGGAGGACGTCGCCGAATGAGCGATGCCGCATCGATCGGCGCCGTCGACACGGAGACGGCCAGTCGAGTGCGCGCACACGCCGCTGCGGCCGACCGCGTCCTCGTCAAAATCGGAACCAACTCGCTGACCGACGAGTCTTCACACCTCGATCGCGTCAAACTCGACAAACTCGTCAGCGATGTCATGGACCTGCGCAAGCGGGGTAAAGAAGTTGTACTCGTCTCGTCCGGAGCGGTCGGAGCCGGAACGGGACTGGTCGGGCGGGCGGGCGACACGATAGAACAGAGCCAGGCGCTGTCGAGTATCGGACAGAGCCACCTGATGCGGCACTACACGCAGAGTTTCGATCGATACGACCAGACGGTCGCGCAGATCCTGCTGACCGGTCAGGACCTCCACGCGCCGGAGCGCTTCGAGAACTTCCGAACGACGGTCGAGACGCTGATCGATTGGGGCGTCGTCCCGATCCTCAACGAGAACGACGCGATCTCGACCGACGAGCTACAAATCGGGGACAACGATATGCTCTCGGCGTCGATCGCCACCGGAATCGACATCGACCTGCTGACGATACTGACTGATGTCGGCGGCCTCTACACCAGCAACCCGAAAGACGATCCGAACCCCGAGTTGATCGGGGTCGTCGACACGAACTACGACGCCGTCCAAGCGATCGTCACCGAAACCACGACCGCGGGGTTCGGCGGCATCCGCACGAAGGTAGAAGCGGCCCGCGACACCAGTAATCACGGCATCCCGGCGATCATCGCGGGGTCCGCGGATCCGGACGTACTCGAGCGTATTGCTACGGAAAAGCCGGTCGGAACGCTGTTCGCCCCAGCAGATAGCCACAACAGAGCGGACGGCGATAGCAACACCGGAGCGAGCGTCGACGGCGACCGCGACGCTGGCGGCACCTGAACGACCCACCACGACTCACGAGACCGATGACCATATCCGAGACTGAACACGATATCGACGAACAGATCACCGGCGCGCGGCGTGCCGCGTTACGGCTGGCGAACACCGACGAGGCGACTCGAAACGAGGCGTTGGAATCGATCGCCGAGGCGGTCCGAGCGAACGAATCCGCGATCCTGTCGGCCAATGCAGACGACGTCAAGGCGGCCGAAACGCTGCTCGAACGTGGCGAGTACACGGAGACGCTCGTCGACCGCCTCCGACTCGACGAGACGAAAGTGGCGTCTATCGCCGGCATGGTCGAGTCGGTCGGCGAGTTGGCCGACCCGCTCGGCGCGACCCGTTCCGCGCGCGAACTCGACGAGGGTCTCGAGTTGTACACGGTCAGCGTGCCGATCGGCGTCGTCGCAGCGGTGTTCGAATCGCGGCCAGACGCGCTCGTCCAGATCGCCGCACTCGCATTGAAGTCCGGAAACGCGGTCATTCTGAAGGGTGGCAGCGAGGCGACCGAGTCGAACAGGGTCCTGTTCGAGACCATCCGCGAGGCGACGGAGACGCTGCCGGACGGCTGGATCCAGCTCATTGAGGCACACGAAGCGGTCGACCGGGTGCTCGAGCGCGACGACGCCGTCGACCTGGTGATGCCTCGCGGCTCCTCCGAGTTCGTGTCGTACGTTCAGGACGCCACGCAGATTCCCGTACTGGGCCATACTGAGGGGGTCTGCCACGTGTACGTCGACGACGACGCCGACCTCGGCGAGGCCGCCGACATCGCGTTCGACGCCAAGGTTCAGTATCCGGCCGTCTGTAACGCGGTCGAGACCCTGCTCGTCGCCGAGTCAGTCGCGGAAGCGCTCCTGCCAACCCTCGTCGAGCGATACGAGGCGGCCGGCGTCGAGATTCGCGGCGACGAACGAACGCGTGAAATCGTCGATGTCGGCGCGGCGACGGACGACGACTGGTCGACGGAGTACGGCGATCTCGAGCTATCGATCGCCGTCGTCGACGGCGTGTACGCGGCGATCGACCACGTCAACACGTACGGATCGAAACACACTGAGTCGATCGTCACCGAAAACACGGAGACCGCCCGGGCGTTCATGACCGGCGTCGACGCCGCGAGCGTCTTCCACAACGCCTCGACTCGATTTGCGGACGGGCATCGATACGGGCTCGGTGCGGAGGTCGGCATCTCGACCGGGAAGATCCACGCCCGAGGCCCCGTCGGCCTCGACGGGTTGACCACGTACAAGTATTATCTCGAGGGTGACGGCCACCTCGTCGCGACGTACGCCGGCGAGGACCCGAAGCCGTTCACTCACCGCGAGATGGACGCTGAGTGGGTTCCAGGGCGACGCTCAACCGAGTGAGGGCTTTAACCACTCGGTTCCAACGGGCTTTCACAGAGTCGTTCTCAGAGCGACAGGTAGCAACCCCGAGTACCGAACTGGGTACCAGTCGGCACGGATCGAGCGACGGATGCGCGGTCGATCCGCACGAGCGGACGGGAAACATTTAGTTGACGGCATAAACATTATCTGTATATGGACCGGGACACTGCGGAGCCGGACACCGACAAACTGCCGGGGCCGAACGCCGAAGCGTGGGTCGCCCACTACCGTGAACACGCGGCACCGAGCGAGTACTCTCACGAGTTCGTCTGGGACGTCACCGAAGAGGCGGACGGCCCCTTCGTCACCGACGTCGACGGCAACGTCCTCATGGATTTCACTTGTCACATCGGCGCCGCACCGCTGGGGTACAACAACGAGAAGATACTCGATAAACTCCGAACGTTCGACCTCGTTGAGCCGATGAAAATAGCAGGGCAAGACCTCTACTTCGGGTCGGGGCCGGATCCGGAGTCAGCGGCGTTCCCGGGTTCAACTCATCTGATGGAGAAGCTCACCGAGGTCTCCTCCACGTACGGGATGGACACGGTGTTTCTCTCGAACTCGGGCGCAGAGGCGGTCGAGAACGCGATGAAGATCACCCACAACCACAAGCCGGCCGCGAAGTACGGGTACACGTTCGGCGGGAGCTTCCACGGGCGCACTCTCGGCACGCTCTCGCTCACGAAGTCGAAGGAGGTGTACACCCGCCACTACCCGGAGATCGCCGGAATCGAGACGGTTCCGTTCTGTGCCGACCGTGACTGTACGCCCGAGACGTGTGGCTGCGGCTTCTTCGACGCTGAGGGGTCACGGCTCCGAAACGCGCTTGCCCCCGAAGGCGGCCATCTCAATCCGGATGAGATCGCGTTTGCGATCCTCGAACCGATACAAGGCGTCGGTGGCTACCGCTTCCCGAGCGAATCGTTCATGGCCGAGGTCGGGGCTGTCACCGACGAGTACGACATCCCGCTCGTCGTCGACGAGATCCAGTCCGGTGTCGGCCGAACCGGCGAGTTCTGGGCCTCGGAGCACTACGATATCGAGCCGGACGTGATCACCGCGGCGAAGGGGCTTCGCGTCGGGGCGACGGTCGCGCGCGCAGAGCTATTCCCGGACGAGAAGAACCGGCTCGGCTCCACGTTCGGCGGCGGTGACCTCCTCGCGTCGATGATGGGGACGCTGACGATAGAGGCCATTCAAGAACACGACCTGCTGTCGAACGCGACCGAGCGCGGCCGTCAGGCGACGGAACTGCTCGCGGACGACCTCCCGGACTCAGTCGTCGACGTACGCGGAAAGGGGCTGATGCTCGCCGTCGAGTTCGACACGCCCGACCGCCGCGATTCGGTCGTCGCCGAGGCGCTGGCGCGCGGCCTGCTCACGCTCGGCTGCGGAAAAAAGACGATCCGGCTGTTACCGCCGCTCGACTCGACCGACCGAGAGATCGAGCTTGGCGTCTCGATCTTCGTCGACGCCGCGAAGGCGGCCGATTCGGCCTCGATCGCGGCGTAACTCAGCTGTCGCCTGTCTGCTCGTTCGAGCCGACGTCACCGACGCTCAACACGGTCTCTGTCAGCGTGTCGACGCCGATTCGGAGGCTGCGCTCGTCCACGTCGAACGTCGGTGTGTGGTGAGCGGTCGGATGGTCCGTCCCCACGATGAGATACGTCGCGAGCCCGCCGTCCGCCTGTACGCGCTCCATCAGGAACGTCGCGTCCTCGCTCGCGCCGAAGTCGGCCGTCGGAACCACCTCGGTCACGCCGTCGATCTCCCGAGCGACCGACGAGACGTGGTCGACGAGCGCGGGATCGCTGTCTGCGCGCGGCGACTCGCTGACGACGTTAAACTCGAGCTCACAGCCGTGCGACTCTGCAGCGCCCCGAAACCCTCGTTCCAACCGGGATTTCATGAACTCTTTCAGCGCCGTCGTCTCGCCGCGGGCTTCGGCCTCCACGCGGGCGTGGTCAGCGATCACGTTGCTCGCGCTCCCGGCCTCCGCGTAGCCGACGTTCACGCGGGTCATCCCGTCGCTGTGTCTGGGGATCCCATACGCGTTCGAGATGGCCGTTCCGAGCGCCTGCATCGCGTTCTCGCCCGACTCTGGGGATTTCCCCGCGTGGGCGGAAACGCCCGCAAAGGACGCGTCGATGTGTGCCATCGCGAGCGGGCGTTCGATTCCGCCGACGACCCGTCCGGTCGGGTGATCGAGCCCGACGTGGACCGCAAACAGATAGTCGAGCCCGTCCGCGAATCGGCTCTCAGCCATCGGGTGCCCGCCGCCGCTGATCTCTTCGGCCGGCTGGAAGAAGACGACGAACCGACCGGAGAAGTCGCTCGTTTTGACCGCTTCGAGAGTAGCCAACCCCCACGTCATATGCGCGTCGTGGCCGCAGGCGTGCATCGCCCCGTCGGTGTCGGATCTGAACCCGTCGCGTGCGGGGACGTGGTCGGCATCGGCCGACTCCTCGATAAACAGCCCGTCGATGTCGACGCGGAGCCCGACGGCCGGCCCCTCGCCGCGGTCGAGCACGGCGACACAGCCCGTGACACCGCCCTCGGTCCGTTCAAGTACGTCCTCGCGGGCCCCCCGATCGCGAGCGCGCTCGACCCACGGCTCGTGAGCGTCGTCGTCGAGGACCGCCATTCGGTCGTCGGGATCGTACGCCTCTCTGCCGACGGCGAGCTCGTCGACGCCGATGGCTTCGATCTCCTCGACGAGCCGGTGGGTCGTGTAGAACTCGCGCCAGCCGGGCTCCGGATGTTCGTGGAAGCCTCGGCGCAGCTCAACGAGTCGCTCGGAGACGGGACGTGTCATGTGTACTCGTGACCCCCGGACGGACTTAAGCGTACACGATGATCGTGTATTTCGACTACAAAAAAGGTAAGTACCGGACCGGCGAACGCTCGATTATCTCCGCCACACGGCGGCGTATCCACGCATGAGCGACCAGCCCGATATCGTTGTTCTCCGTGAGGGGACCGAAGGACTGTCGATGGAATCGTACACCGAGACGCTTCGCGAGCGCCTTCCGGACCACGAGGTGGCCCTCGCGCGAACCCCCGCCGCCGAGCGCGAACTCGTTCCTCGGGCTCGTGTCGTCACCGGGATCACCGTTGCGGAGGACCGCATCGCCGACGCGGACCGCCTAGAGCTGTTCGCGTGTACCTTTGCCGGGACCGATCACGTCCCGGTGGAGGCGCTCGCCGATCGCGGCGTCGCCGTCACCAACGCCGGCGGCATCCACGCGCCGGGGATCGCCGAACAGACGATCGGCAACATGCTCGTCTTCGCTCGGCGGCTCCACGAGGGATGGCGGCGCAAATCGAACGCGGAGTGGCGTCACTTCCAATCGTTCGAACTCGCGGGGAGCACGGTCACCGTCATCGGGCTCGGCTCCATCGGCCAGCACGTCGTCGAGCGGCTCGACGGGTTCGACGTGGAGACAATCGGCGTTCGCTACACGCCTTCGAAAGGCGGACCGACCGACGAAGTGGTTGGCTTCGAGACTGACGCGATCCACGACGCGCTCGCTCGGAGCGACTACGTCGTCGTCGCGTGCCCGCTCAACGACCTCACGCGAGGGCTGATCGGAACGGAAGAGCTAGCGACCCTGCCGCCACAAGCCGTCGTCGTCAACGCTGCTCGCGGAGGGATCGTCGACACCGACGCGCTGGTCTCGTCGCTCCAGTCCAGCGGGATCCGGGGAGCCGCATTGGACGTGACCGACCCAGAGCCACTCCCTGCGGAGCATCCGCTGTGGGAGTTGGAGAACTGCCTTATCACGCCGCATACGGGCGGACACACGCCGAAGCACTGGGATCGGCTCGCCGAGATCGTCGCGGACAACGTCGCCGCGCTCGACGACGGTCGGGACGTCGGAGCGCTCCGGAACCTCGTTCGCGCTCCGGCTGAGGCGGACACGTAGCCAGGGGCCGAGTTAATCGCGGATTCGTCGGTCGAGCTAGACCGTGAACAGCTCGCGCGGGAAGTCAGCGAGCGTCTCGACGCCGGTGGACGTGACGCGGAACGTCTCGCTGAGTTCGACCCCGAACTCGTCTTCCCAGAGCCCGGGGATCATGTGGAACGTCATTCCTTCTTCGAGGACGGTTTCGTCGCCCGGGCGGATGCTGGCGGTGTGTTCGCCCCAATCCGGCGGGTAGCCGAGCCCCACCGAGTAGCCGATTCGGTCCTCTTTTTCGACGCCGTACTGCGCGATCGTCTCACGCCACGCCTGCTCGACCGTCTCGCAGGTGACGCCCGGTTCGATCGCGTCCAGCGCAGCGTCGATCCCCTCGGCAACGATCTCGGTCGTTCGCTCGACGGCGTCCGGCGGGTCGCCCACGAACGCCGTCCGCGCGAGCGGCGAGTGGTACCGATGCCGACACCCGGACAGCTCGATGAGGACCGGATCGCCCTCCTCGAACTCCCGATCGGTCCAGGTGAGGTGGGGCGTTCCGGTGTGGTCGCCGGAGGGCATGAGCGGCACGATCGCTGGGTAGTCGCCGCCGTACTCGTCGGTTCCGCGGATCAGTCGGTCGTAGATCTCTGCGGCGACCTCGTACTCGGGGACGCCGGCTTCGATGGCGTCGAGCCCGGCGAGCATCGCCTCTTCGGAGATCCGCGCCGCCTCCTCCATATACGCGATCTCTCGGTCCGATTTCCGGACGCGGAGCCAGTTGACGAGCAGCGTCGTATCGACGAACTCGGCGTCCGGAAGCTTCGACTGGAGGCGAGTGTACGACTTCGCCGTGAAGTAGGAAGCGTCCATCTCGAGGCCGACGCGCCCGTCGTCAACGTCGAGATCCTCCAGAACGTTCGCGACGAAATCCATCGGATGGAGGTCGTGTGGCGACTGGACGTGGTCGTCGCTGTACGCCCGCATGTTCGGCTCGGAGAGCCACGTCGTCGCCCGCGCGCCGTTTATATCCATATCGCGCCCGACCCAGACCGGCTCGGCGTGATCGCGGGTGACGATCACCGCCTGATGCACGTAAAAAGACCAGCCGTCGTAGCCGGCGAGGTAGTTCATATTTGCGGGATCCGAGACGACGACCGCGTCGAGGTCGCGCTCGTGGAGCCGCTGTTTGGTCCGCTCGACTCGCCGTTCGTACTCCGACTGTGGGAACACGTTGCCTGGCATTATCTGGACTCTACCGCTACCCACTCGCAGATAGAAGTAAAGTATTTCGTGTACTCAGTGTACGGAATTCGTTTATTTTTGCACCGGCTGACTCAGGCAGTCGGCGCTACGCTCCCGGTTCCTCATCTCGGCGAGCGAGTACGATCCCACCGATGAACAGCCCGGCTGCCACCACGAGCAGTCCGACTGTGACCGGCTGTTCGAACACGAACACTCCGACGACGGCGACGACGGTCGCAGCCGCGTGTAGCACTGCGGTCCAGTTCACGTCCGGAGTACGAATTCGACACAGATAACGGCGCCGACCGACGCCGTCCTCTTCGATGGAGCTGCCCCGCTGCACGCCTCGGTTAGCGACGCGACCGCCAGGCACTATGACGGTGTTGTATCACCAAGTTATATTATACCCCAGAAATAGCTGCTAGATGTGTTCCTTACCGATGTTTTAAGGGTCGTAGATCCCACTCGACGGATCATCGTCGGACGCTCCCAAGTTGTCGAACCCGACGACCGGATCCCGAACGGGACAGTGTACCAGACGAATCGGATCGCTACCCCGGTTCATGACTGATACCACGACGAACGTGTCCGCGGTAACCGGCGGCACGGTTCGTGAGTACCTCAGTAATATGGGCCCGTCCTGGGTGGCGGGCGCGATCGCCGCCGGCCCGGCGACGATGGCCAGCCTGATCGCTGCCGGCGCGAGTTTCAACTACGCCCTTCTCTGGGTGGTCGTCCTCTCGGCGGTGGCAGGCGCGTTCGCACAGTATCTCGCGATGCGACTCGGCCTCCTCACGGAACGCGGCATCGTGGGTGTCGTCGAGGACCACGTCGGCGAGACGTGGGCGTGGATTCTCGTCGCCGACGTGGTCATCGCCGCCGGGGTCGCACAGCTCGTGATTATGAACACCGCCGCATCGGTCTCTGCGGCACTCACCGGTGTTGATGCCCGGATATGGGGGTTGATCTGGGCCGTCGTCCTCGCAATCGGGCTCGCCGGGCGTGGCTACCGGTTCGTCGAGCTCCTCGCAAAACTGCTCGTGACGGCCGTCGTCCTCGCGTTTGTCGCCTCGTTGCTGGTCGTTCCGGTCGATTACGGCACGGCCGCAAGCGGTCTCGTCCCCTCGTTGCCCATCGGCGGCGCGCTGATCGCAGCGGGGGTTCTCGGCGGTGCAGTCCACATCACGCTTATCACGATGCACTCGTACACGATGCGGGCCCGAGGCTGGACCGCCCGCGACTACGGACTCGCCACCTTCGACGTCGGCATTTCGATGCTGGTAGCGTTCGGCATCTATAGCGTCGCGATCTTTCTCGTGGCAGCGAGCGTTCTCTCGGACCCGGGATTGACGACCGTAGGGGCCGCGGCGGCGCTGGGCCCGCTGGTCGGCGAAAACGCCCGGCTGCTGTTTCTCCTCGGCCTCGGTGGGGCCGCCGTCTCCACCCTCGGCGGGAACACGATCGTGCCACCGTTTCTCCTCGCTGATAAGCTCGGCTGGGGGACCTCCGTGGAAGACGCGCGATACCGCGGCCTGCTTGCCGCGTTCGCGCTGGTCTCCGGCGTCGGGGCGTTCATCGGTGGCGAGGTCATCGGACAGCTCGTGCTCGTCCTCGCATTGGGAACCGTAGGGACGCCGTTTGCCATCGCAATCGTGCTGTATCTGCTCAACAGCGACGCCGTTTCCGAGCCGGCCTCCACGCTCGCGAACCTCGGCGGGCTCGCCTTGCTGGTCATCTCCGGGACGCTCGCAGCGAACTTCGTCCGAGAGCAGCTCGGAGGCGGTGTCGACGCGCTCTCAGGCGCCGTCCTCGCATTCGGGCTCGTGCTCGGAGCCGCGACAGTCGTTCTGTTCTTCAACTACGTCCGAGAGGAGACCTCGCTCGCATGACCGACCTCCCGTTTCCCCTAACCGGGTCGACGCTGATCGTCGGGGTGTCAGGGGCCGGCAAAACGACGGCGACTGCACAGGCCCTTGCAGAGTGGCTCGGCGATCACGACCCGTGTGAAACGGTCGTCTTCGAGTTCGGTCCCGAGTTAGAGCGAAACGACCGCGTTATCGGCGGTCGACTGGACCGGTTCACTCAGATACCCGATGACGTCTGGACTGCTACCGTCGACGCCAACGCGCCACGCTCCCAGGGACAGACGGCGGCTGAGGTCCGTGCCCTCGCCCGAGAGAACGCCGCGCAAGCGAACCGGTGGCTCGACGCCGCGCCGCCGGATCCACAAGCCGTCTTCATCAACGATGCAACCATCGCTTTCCAGCATGAAGTCGGCGAACTCACGCGCTTTCTCGAATACTGTGACGGCGCAGACTGCGTCGTGGTCAACGCTTACGAGGGAGACGAGTTCGGGAGCAACGACGCGGTGTCACGACGGGAGCGAAAAGCGCTTCAGCGTCTCCGAACGTGGGCCGATCGAGCGGTCGAACTCGACTGAGTTTCGATCTGCAGCTCCTATTCAGCACGGGGGCTCTCTCACGATCGAACAGTTTCAACGACACCGCTCGTTCTCACGACGCTGGTCTCGTCGAAAGCCAAATTACCGCCTGACGCGTATCGAACGTATGAACGAGCCCGGAACCGAGGGCGTGCTGTTAGATCAGGAGACCCTCCGCGACCGGGTCGACGACGCCCCCGACTGGCTACAACAGCATTATCGAACCTTTCGAGAGTCGATGCTCGGCGAGCGCGACGGCTCGCCGTTTCCTTGCTACTTCGGGATCGAAGTCGAGCAGAACGGGGAGCTGCTGTACGCCGCCTGCGAGTCGACGACCGATCCGGCCGCGCTGCTCCGCCTCCGCGACACGCTCTTGGAGTACCTTCGCGTGTACCCGGACCACGCCGAGCGCGCACCGCTCGCCGTGTTCTTCCGTCCGCCCGGCGGTGAACCCGCTGTCGACGCCGATGTGGCGCCCGGCGAGGCGCGGTATCACGAACGGCTGTGGCACGTACTCGAATTCCTCCACGTTCACGACCCGGAGCCGTGGCCCGACGAGATTCCCACGGATCCCGACGACTCCCGCTGGGAGTTCTGTTTCGGCGGCGAGCCGCTGTTTCCGACGTCGCGGGCGCCTTTTTACGACGAGCGTATGAGCCGGTACTCGCCGGTCGGATTGGAGATCACGTTCCAACCGCGGGCCGTCTTCGAGGGGCTCACCGCCGACACCGAAGCGGGCCAGCGCGCCCGCGAGACGATACGCGAGCGGATGGGCGACTACGACGGCGTCTGTCCGCACGCCGACCTCGGCGACTGGGGCGTCGAAGGCGACCGCGAGTGGACACAGTACCTCTTCCGCGAGGACGCCGACGCGAGTCC
>LKMY01000035.1 GCA_001564205.1 Nanohaloarchaea archaeon PL-Br10_U2g5 | reverse complement strand
TGTCCAGCAGCCCCTACGCTGATACCTGTGACTGTCGAAACAGCCGTATGAACGAGCGCGAGCCCGACGCCGATTCGGACGATCGGTCCGGGAATGTCGTCTGGCGGCTGTATACTGACTACGCCAGGGGTGGACGCCGATACGCCGTCGTCGGTACCGTCGCGACACTGGTCGGGCGGGCACTGGGACTGCTGCCGGCGCTCGTGATCGGGCTCGCCGTAGACGCGATATTTTTGGCAGAACGCCCCTATGCGTTGCCGCTCGTTCCGGGAGAGATAATTCCGACCGATCCGGTCGGGCAGCTATACTTCTCTATCGTGATCCTGCTGATCGCAACGGGTGGCGGCGCAGTGGCGTCTTGGGTCGAAGACTGGGGCTGGAGCGTGTTCGCACAACGGGTTCAGCTGTCGATCCGAGTCGACGCCTATGACGCGCTTCAAACCCAAGAGCTCGCCTATTTCGTCCGACGACGGACGGGCGACCTGATGTCCGTACTGAACAACGACGTGAATGCCCTCGAGACGTTCCTCGAGGATGGGCTCAGTGCGACGGTGTGGATCCTCGCGACCGTCGGTGGCATCGGGTTCATACTCGTGAGTCTCAACCCCACGCTGACGGTGATCACGCTGTTGCCGCTCCCAATTTTGGCGTTGTTCACGCTCGCTTTCACCCGCATCATCGAACCGCGCTATCTGAACGTCCGTGAGGAGATCGGCGATCTGAACGCTCGCTTAGAAAACAGCGTCAGCGGCATCGAAGTCGTGAAAACACAGGGAGCCGAGCGCTTCGAGACTGGCCGGGTACGCAAAGCCTCTGAAAGCTACCTCCGCGCCAGTCTAGCAGCTATCCGCGTGCGTATCACCTACTTTCCGGGATTGAACGTCATCTCCGGTGTCGGTTTTGCGATCACCTTCCTCGTCGGCGGGCTGTGGGTACTCGGTGTGGCGCCGCTGGGGGTGGCGGGAACACTGACGCCGGGTGCGTTCGTCACGTTCGTTATCTACGCCCAGCAGTTCGTCTGGCCGATCATCCGACTCGGCGACGTGGTCGACGATTACGAGCGCGCGAAGACGGCGGGATTACGCGTCGACGAGTTGCTCTCACGCGAGCCCGTCATCGCCGACCACCCTGACGCGACGGACCTGACCGTCACCGACGGTGCCGTTGCGTTTGAGGACGTTACGTTCGCGTACGGAGACCGATCCGTGATCCGTGATGTCGACGTCTCCATCGAAGGCGGGACGACGGTAGGGGTGGTCGGTCCGACCGGTGCCGGAAAGTCCACGTTGTTGAAACTGCTTCCGCGGCTGTACGACGCCGACGACGGATCGGTCCGTATCGACGATCAGGACGTCCGATCAGTCACGCTTCGGAGCCTCCGTCGATCGATCGGCTACGTCAGTCAGGAGCCGTTTCTGTTCTACGGAACGGTGGCCGAGAACATCCGCTACGGAACGTTCGACGCGACGGACGCCGAGATCGAAGGAGCCGCGGAACGGGCACAGGCGGCCGAGTTCATCCGGAAGCTCCCCGACGGATTCGACACGCTGGTCGGCGAGCGAGGGGTGAGACTCTCGGGCGGCCAGCGGCAGCGGTTGGCCATTGCTCGGACGATGCTGAAAGACCCCGATATCCTGATTCTCGACGAGGCGACGAGCGCCGTAGATACAGAGACCGAAGCGCTGATTCAGGCCAGTCTGCAGGATTTCGCTGCTGACCGGACCACCTTCGTCATCGCTCACCGCCTCTCGACCGTCCGCAACGCCGCTCGCGTCGTCGTCCTCGATGACGGGCAGGTCGTCGAGGAAGGCAGTCACGAGGTGCTACTGCGCGCCGACGGGCTGTACGCCAACCTCTGGCGCGTACAGGTAGGCGACATCCAATCGCTTCCACAGGAGTTCCTCGAACGTGCGTTAGAGCGTCAATCGGCAGTCGTTCGTGATGAAGATCCTGAATGAGAACTGATGAGTGACCCGCCGAGCCGCTCGGAACGCGTTCGCTCATCGTCGCTGAACACAGACGATGTACGCCGGGTTGGTGCTCCATCGCCGTTCGAAGACCGTTCGAGAGGCGAACACCACTTCCCAACCGTCCGACGCTCGGAATCGGTCCCGGATTTCGGCGGGCGTGATTCCGTATATTTCCCGTTCGGTACGTCGGGCGTCTCCGAGCACGCAGTAGAGCCCGCCGCTTTCCAGCACCTCACCGAGTTTGTCGACGAACCGGTCGCGTTCTCGACTGCCCAGAATGTGGAACATCGCAGAGTCGACCACGGTCCGGAACGAGAGGTTCGCTGCGCTCAGTCTCGAGCTGTCGAGCGCGTCCCACACGAGGAAGTGAGCGGTGACTCGCCGCCAGTTGGCCTTGTCTCTGGCTTGCTGTATCGCAATCGGTGACAGATCGATCCCGAGTACCTCGTGGCCGTGGCGAGCGAGAAACAGCGCTAACTCTCCGGTACCACACCCTACATCCAAAACGGGACTCCGAATGAGGCCGGTATCGAGAAGCTGAACGAACGCGCGCTGTGGTCGGCCGATATCCCAGTTTGGAACTCCCGCGTACGCCGCGTCGTAGACGTGAGCCACCGGACACTCCCTCACCGACCTCCGAACGCTCATCCGACCCTCCGACTCAGTCGGCGGTACATACACCACGTTACAGGGGGTAGCCACCTATGTGTTTTCCAGAGGGACGAGTGCGGGTTCTAGCTCCGACTCCACGTAGTCGCTCCCTCGCTACGAAGTTGGGAGTATATTGCTTTTCGGGGCGTAGTATGGGGTATGAACGAGGTATCATCCCGAACGCCGACGCGTCGTCACAGATCAGTACCGGTTCGTGGCGGGGTGGCAGCCGCACTCGCCGTGCTCGTTAATGCAGTACTCGTCGCCGGGCTGAGCAGTTTGGGCGTCGCTCCGGGCTTCGACGCGTTGACTCTCCCACCGGTTGCGTTTCTCTCGGCGGTCGGCGCGGTCGGTGCCGCTCTCGTCTACTGGGCGCTGAGCCGATATGTTGCGGACGCAAATCGCGTTTTCGTTCGGGTCGCCGGGGTGGTATTAGTCCTCTCGTTCGTTCCGGATGTCGCGCTCCTCGCGCTCGATCCGGCCGCCACCGTGCTCGGTGTCCTCGCGCTCATGATGATGCACGTGACCGTCGCCGTCGCATCGGTCTGGGCGCTCGTGTACTGGGGGAGTGGACGGTGACGGGAACGGTCCTCGTGACGGGGGCGACCGGAACCGTCGGTCGCCACGTCGCCGCGGCGCTCACCAGTCGGGACGCGACAGTTCGAGTCGGACTCCGTGACCCAGAATCGATTCCCGAACACGTTCCCAACGGCGCGGAAATCGTGGAGTTCGACTTCGCGAGACCCGAAACGTGGGGAGCGACGCTGGCTGGCGTCAACGGACTCTTTCTCCTCCGGCCGCCCACGGTCGACGACGCGGACGTGAAGGCGTTCGCCGAGGCGGCAGGTCGCGTTGGTGTCGCTCAAATCGCGTACCTCTCCACGCTCGGTGCCGAAAAGAACGTCCTCATTCCGCATCACCGGATCGAGAAGGCGGTCGTGGCGACCGACGTGTCCCACACGCTGCTCCGAGCGTCGTTTTTCATGCAGAATCTCCTCGAAGTCCATCGGGCGGATATCGTCGAAAACGACGAGATCTTCGTTCCCGCAGGCGAAGGGAAAACAAGTTTCGTCGACGCGCGCGACCTCGGTGAGATCGCGGCAGTCGTATTGACCGAGGCCGGACACGAGAACCGAGCCTACGATCTCACCGGTCCCGAGGCGTTAGACTACCACGACGTCGCGGCCATCTTCAGCGACGTTCTCGATCGATCGGTCACGTATCCGAGCCCATCCCTGCGAGAGTTCGGGATTCGAATGCGCCGACGCGGGGACCCGCTCGGATTCGTCCTCCTCATGTGCGGCGTCTACACCACGGCACGCTTCGGACTGGCCGGTCGGGTTACCGAAGATAGCCAGCGTATCCTCGGTCGGCCACCGCGAGACATGCGCACGTTCGTCGGCGATCACGCAGCGGAGTTTCGCTACGACAACGATATCGGCGCTCTCGACGCTTCCTAACCGGTGTGGATATCGGATCCACTCTTTCGGGATCGGGTCACCCTCTCGTCTGAGCGTGTTCGGTGCAAACCCTTCCGAGGTGGAGTCGCCTGCGAAAACTGTGAGACGTGGTACGACTGAGAGTCGTTCGCCGTCGATTATCCCGTGTTCTTCATCCCGGCAGCGATTCCGTTGACGGTGAGCCGAAGGGTTCGCTCCTCCTCGTCGGTGCGGTGTGTGCGTCCGAGTAGGTCCGCCTGCAGCAGGTTCAGGGGATCGACGTACGGGTTCCGCCGGTCGAGGCTCTCGGAGAGCCACTCGCGGCGGATCAGTTCGTCGCGACCGCTGATCGACAAGACGAGTTCGCGACCGCGCTCGTACTCGTCGATGAACTCCGGGAAGAAGCGCTCGCGTAGCTCGTCATCGGCCAGATCGGCGTACTCGGCGGCGATCTCTGGCTCCGTGCGGGCAAGCGCGAGACCGGCGTTGTCGAGAGTCGTTCTGAAGAACGGCCACTCGTCGTACATGTCGCGGAGTGTCTCCATCCCTGTTTCCTCGCCGGCCTCGTCGAGATAGGCGTCGATTCCGGACGCGAGCGAGTACCAGCCGGGAAGGATGAGCCGCGTCTGTGTCCACGAGAACACCCACGGGATGGCGCGGAGGTCCTCGACGGTGCGCTCGCCGGAGCGAGAGGCTGGCCGGGAGCCGAGGTTGAGATCCTCCACGACGGAGATGGGCGTCGCCTGGCCGAAGTAGGAGACGAATCCCTCGCTGTTCAGCAGGTCGCGGTACGTCTCGCGGGCCGCGGGTGCCATCGTCTCCATCGCGTCGACCCAGCTCGTGGGAACGTGTTCGATCGGCTCCTCGTTCGCCTCGTGCCGGGCGCGTATCTGCGCGTCCAGCATCTGTTCGAGCTCCCGCTCGGCGATTCGCGGGTTGGCATACTTTTCAGCGATGGCCTCGCCCTGCTCAGTGAATTTCACCTGTCCCGTCACCGTCTCGTTAGGGAGCGCCAGCAGGGCCTCGTTCATCGGGCCGCCCCCGCGCGAGATGGAGCCACCGCGGCCGTGGAACAGTCGGAGGGTCACCTCCTCCTCACGGCAGAACTGTGCGATTCGGCGCTGGTTCTCGTAGAGGTCCCAGTTTGCGGCGAGATAGCCGTTCTCCTTGTTCGAGTCGGAGTAGCCGAGCATCACTTCTTGGACCGACCCGCGAGTTTCCAGCGCGCTCGCGTACGCCTCGTTTTCAAACAGCGTTCCAAGAATACGCTCGGCGCCGTTGAGCGCCGACTCCGTTTCGAGGAGCGGAACGACATCGAGCTCGCAGTGGTCAGGTAGCGAGACGGCACCGACCTGATCCGCCAAAAAGAGCACTTCGAGCACGTGGCTCGGCTCCTCAGTCATGGAGATACAGTAGGTGTCGATCGCTTGTGCGCCGTACTCCGCCTGCCACTCGGCGAACTCGGTGAATCGCCGGAGCACCTTCTCGGTCGTGTCGGAGACGTCGCCGGGGTCGTCGGTGTCGACGACGGGGTCGTCTTGGAGGATGGCCGCCGTGAGGAACTCTGTCCGCGCCTCCTCGTCCATCTCACGGTACTCGATCCCCTCGACGGCGACCGCGTCGGCGACGGTCTCGGTGTGGTTCTCGCGGTGATCTCGGAGATCGAGCGACGCGAGCGTGAGCCCGAAGGTATCGACCTGTCTGCGGAGCGGTTCGACGAACGACTCCCGGACGGCGTCTTGATTACCGGCGGCGAGCGAATCGGCGATGATGTCGAGGTCGGTGAGAAAGGCGTCGCCGTCGGGGTACTCTCCCGGACGGACATCGTCGACGCGGTCGAGTCGCTCGCGCATCAGCCGAAGCTTCTGTCGGTACGGCTCGTCGGGGTATCGCTCGCGGGCTTCCTCAAGCACGGTCGGAAACCGTTCGGCGTCGGCCGCGAGCGATTCGGCGAGCGCGTCGTCAATCGCGTACCGCTCGCTGTCCTGGCTCAACACGGCCGAAAGCCGCTTACACTGATCGCGGTACTTCTCGATGGCGACCGACCGCTGCCGCTCGAGGGTCTCGTCGGTCACTTCAGGAGTGACGTACGGGTTGCCGTCACGGTCCGATCCCGCCCACGAGCGGAACTCGAACAGCTTCGGGCAGTCGACACCGTCGTACTCACTGGATATCGTCTCCTCGAACTCTTCGTACGCGTTACCAACGACGTCGAAGAGGGTGTTTTCGAGGTACCAGCCGACGTTTCGCGCCTCGTCTTCCGGCTCGGGGCGACGTTGACGGACCTGTCGGGTGCCCCAGAGGCTCGTCACCTCGGCAGTAACGTCTCGCCAGATCGCGTTGCGCTCGCGGTCGGTGAGCTTCCGTTCGTCGAGCTCGCCGAGGTGGTTGGCGATCGACCGGAGCTTCGATTTCACGGTCGCTCGCCGAGCCTCGGTCGGATGGGCGGTGAACGTCGGCTCGATCAACACGTCGTTCAAGAGGTCTCGAAGCTCGTCCGACTCGATGCCGGCTTCGGAAAACTCGGAGATAGTGGCCTCGAAAGAGTCGTGGAGGGCTCCCTCATCGTCGGCGTTCCGGATAGCTCGGACCCGCTCGCGCTCCTCTGCGAGGTTGATCAGCTCGAAATACGTCGTAAACGCGCGGGCGACGATCCCCTCTCGGGTCGTCGACAGCTCATCGACCGACTCCTGAAGCCGGTCCCGACTCGATGCGTCTCCACGCCGGTAGCGGATCGCCGAATTTCGAAGCTCTTCAACCGTCTCGTACGCCTCTGTCGATGTCTGTGCGGCGAGGACGTCACCCACGAGCGCGCCGAGCTCCCGAACGTCCATCCGCACGCTTCGATTGTGCAACTCCATACCACACATACAGCCGTCGTGGTCGGTTAAAACCGATGCCTGAACGAATGTTTGCCTCAGTTTCGAGTGAACATCTCGATCGATCGTGCATCTTGGGGTGAAGAGTCGTGTCTCAGAGAGCGCGACCCACACCAGCACCAATCGGAGCGTTGACTGATTCCCACTGCGGTAGACGGTTCGCCACCCTTTTTACCGGTCCAACCCGAACGTCGCGTATGAGTAAGTCCGATAAGTATCCGGCCGAATCCGGACGGCGACGCTTCGTCAAAGGCGTCGTCGGCGGTGCGGCCCTCGCAGGTGTCGGTGCGATGGGCTCGGCAACGGTGAACGCCCTGACGACCGCCGGCGGTATCGGCGGTGGCGCGACGGTCGCAATGACGATCGCCCACACCGGCGGTCCGGCTCCACGGGGCCTCCCACAGATCCCGCTCCGGATCACCGACGACGGACACATCGAGGGTATCTGGCCCGAAGTGACGACCGTCACTCAGGACGGACAAGAGATCGAGATCGCCCAAGAGGACCTCGGCGGCCGTACCTACTCGGGCGAGTGGTTCCAGTACTGCGGTGTCGAGTCGCAGGAGAACATCGATCCAAATTTCGAGTCGGACAATCTGTTTCGGGCCGCGCCGGGTTCCTACGAGTGGCAAGATGAGACGTACGACGCCGGCGATGAAATCCACGTCGACGATTTCGACGACTACGACGAGTGGGGTAACGGACTCGGTTCAGACGGCGTCGGGAAGCCGGCTTCCGTCCGCTGGCGCTCCGAAGACGCCGACTCTGATCTGAACGTGGTCGTCATCCGGTCAGAGCAGATCGAGGCGGCAGCTGAAGAGAACGAGTGGCTCGAGGCGTCGACCGAGCAGGGGTTCCTCGCGTATCTCAACGTCTGCACGCACTTCTGTTGTATACCCGGTTACAAACAGCTCGAGGAGGCCGCTCGGTACGACGCCGAGGACGGCTCCTACTGCGTCTGTCACCAGTCGGTGTACGACCCGTTCACCGTCGAAGAGTCGCTGTTCATCGCCCGCCCCCGGCCGGACTAACTCACCGTCGCCCGCGTTCGGACTCCTGTTCGACTGTCCAAACACCCCCTTCTGCCGACTGTCCAAACACCGCCCTTTTGCCTCGACCACGCGTACGTCCGCGCATGAGTGACCACGACG
This sequence comes from Nanohaloarchaea archaeon PL-Br10_U2g5, assembly GCA_001564205.1. The sequence continues at coordinate 3,567 of LKMY01000035.1, read as the reverse complement.
CGCCGGGAAGCGGCGATCGCGACGAGAACGATGCTTTCGCCGCCGAGATCGATCGGGCTCGCAATCTTCTCGACGGCGACGGAATCGAAGCGCTCCACGTCGGCGTCGTCCGCGACGGCGAGATTGACACGACGTTCGCGCAACGGAGCGACGGGGACGGGAAAAACGAGGGGTTACGAGCCCTTGCACTCCTCGCCGCACACGTCCGTCTGGTCGCAAACGAGGCCGGCGTCGAGGCCTCCACTGTCGCGGGCGACGCGGCGACCCTCGCGGGGCAGGTCGAGCAGATACCCGCCAGTACCGACGACCTTCCGGACGAGTAGGCGTCGAGTGCAGTCGATTCGGTCGAGTGATTCAACTACTCGTTCACCGTCGACGTATACTTCGCTTCAATCGGCTTATCAGAGCACTCGATACCGCCCACGCGACTCCGACAGCTCCCCGCGACGAGTGAGCTTCGTGAGGAGTTCTCGAGCCGCATCCGCGGGAACGCCCTGCTCGTTCGCGTGCGCGACGATGCTCTTTTCAGTGGGCTCGTCGACCGCGCGGACGGCGTCACGAAGGATTTCCGTTCGGCTTCTGGAACTCGACCCACCACCCTCGGCGCGCGCGCCGGCCTCGGAGACGGCGTCGGCGTCGATCCCCGACGCTTCGAGGTACTCCCGGTCGTCGACCCCTGCTTCGTTGACGGCGTGTTCGAGCTCGGAGATGTGGTCGATCTCGGCGAATGCCGCGCTGTCGCCGTGCTTTTTTGCGAGCAGCGCGGCGCGCGCCTCACGGGCCGCATCTCGGTCTTCCGACTCGAAAAAGCGCTTGAGTTTCGCCGTCTGATGCGTCTTCCCGCAGCGCGGACAGTTTGCGCTGTCGCTCATCCGAGGATCCGTGAGCAGCCACATGGCCGAACATTCGTTGCAGCCGACGACCGCGTACATACTGAGCCGTTTGGCGGCGTCTAATTTGAACCCTCGGACGGACGGCTTCGGTGCGGCTGCCGCTACGCTCTCCCCTACCTCTGACCGCGCTCAGTCTCGATCTTCGATCGCTCGCGCGGCCGAAAGAACCTCGTCGTGAAGACGACCGTTCGAGACGACGAGCCCGGTCGAGTCGTGTCGCCAGCGGTCTCCGTTGATATCGGTTGCGCGCCCACCCGCCTGTCGCACCATGAATACGCCGGCAACGGAGTCCCACGGGTTCGCCCGCAGGTTCGATATCGTCCCCTCTAAGCCGCCGGCGGCGACCGTGGGAAGGACGATCTGTGCCGCGCCGAGCCGGCGCATGTCGCCGAACCCCGCGACGATTGCCTCGCACGCGCGAGCGTACTCGTCGCGGGAGTCGTGGTCCCACCACAGCGTCGGGTCGATCGCGGCCTGCCGCGGCTCCGTCACGTCGCTGACGGACAGCGGCTCGCCGTTGCGGTACGCGCCGTCGGCGTCGGCGGTGTACACGTCGCCGAGCGCGGGCGCGGCGGTGGCGGCGGCGACGGGTTCGCCGTCGACGACGGCTGCCACCGCAGTCCCCCAGACGCGAATGTCGCGAACGTAGTTATGGGTGCCGTCGATCGGGTCGATCACCCACGCCGCGCCGTCTTCAGGGACGGTCTTTCGCTCGTCCTCCTCCTCGCCGACGATTACGTCGTCCGGGAACGTCTCGCGGATCGCCTCGATCACGGTGTGCTGGGCGGCGCGGTCCGCTTCGGTAACCACGTCGTCTCGGCCCTTGCGCTCGACGGTGATATCACTCCGAAAGTGCTCCTTCGCGACCGCACCGCCGGCTCGCGCCGCGCGCTCGGCCACGGCGGCGCGCTCGTCTACGTCAGTCATACGCGGATTCAGGACCCCCGACGCGTATAAACGTCGATCGCCGGTCGAGGCGGTGCGGCCGTCTGCTCGCCCCGAGCTCGGTCCCCGACCGCCAAAATTAACTCAATTCCGAATCTGAGTATCTTTAAGTGTACCCAGCGGGTACGAGTGTGTATGTACCCCGAAGAAGCGGTTCGTCAGCTGGAGTACGCCATCGACGCCTCGCTCGACGAGACCGGCCAGCGCACGGCCGCCGGCTACCGGCCGACGTTCGAGCGAGTCGCCGCGGACGCGGACGGCGACGCCGTCTACGCGCTCGCCGGCGAACTCGCCGAGGAAGTGGTCGCCGGCGGGTGTCCGACGCCGGCAGAGGCGAACGCGACCGCGGAGCGCGTACTTGGCGACCGGGCATACACCGACGGCGGGAACTGAGTCGGCTCGAAACCACCGTTTCTCTGCGGCGATCTCGCTCCGAGAGCGACGCCGTCACCGCGTTAGCGGCGCCGTTACCCCGTTAGCGACGCCGTCATCCCTTAAATTCGCTATCGAGGTGCCCGGCGCACGAGGAACAGCGTCGCGAGAACGAGCCCGACGAGCGTCGCGAGCCCGACGAGGTCCGACAGGTCGAACCCGGTGATCTCTTCGACCGCGCCGTCGCCCCCGTCTCCGGGTCCGGATCCCGCGTCGCCGCCCGCTCCGGTACCGATGTCGCCCTCGACGCCACCGCCGATGTTCGCTCCGGCGCTCGTCGACTCCGTCACCGTCGCGCCGTCGACGGTCGTCGGCTCCGCGACCGCGTCGCCGTCGACGACCAGCTCGTACTCCCCGGGCTCGTCGAAGACCAGCGTCACCGACCGCGTCACCGTCTCGCCGGCGTCCGCGTCGACCGTTAGCTGCTCGGTCACGACCGACTGCTCCGCGTTCTCGTTCTCGCCGTTAGACGCCCATTCGGCGCGCAGCGTAAGCGACTCGCCCGTCGCGGGGGCGGGACCGACGTTCGCCAGCGTCACGTCGACGTGCAGCTCCTCGCCGGGGTCGATCGTCTCCGCCGAGAGGGTCGCCTCTTCCGGAGCCAGCGCCGGGCGCTCGACCCCGACCGCGAACGCGGAGAACCCCTCTGAGTCCGCTTCGATCCTGACCGCCTCGTCGTCGGCGTGGATGACGGTCGTCTCCGCGGCGGCCCAGCCGTCGGCGGTCTCGTGATAGACGGCGAGCCGCTCGGGATCGACGCCGACCTCGTCGAGGCGGTCGCGATCCACCGATATCGTCGCGGTCGCCTCGTCGATCGGCTGGTCCGGCTCCGCGAATGCGACCTCGTAGAAGCCGAGGGCGTCCACGCCGGCCGGGAGCGACGGGACCCCCGCCGGCGGGCCGGCCGTTCCCGCGACGCGGAACGCCACGTCGCCGGGGGCGTCGCGAACGAATCGCAGCCGATCGAGTCGGATGGCGGGGTCGCCGACGTGGAGCCGTTTGAGGTCGACGTCGGTGTCGCCGCCGCCCACCACGGAACGGAGTTCGACCTCTCGGACGCTCGGCGTCGGCTGCTCGATCGAGACAATCGGGGCGCTCGTGCCGCTCGAAGCGTCGTCGTCACCGTCGTCATCGGGGTCTTTCGGCTCAGCGGTCTTCGCGTGGACCGAGATGGAGTCGATGAGGCGGTCGCCGGGGGTGGCGTCGACGATCCGGGTATCGATCTCGACGCCGACCGGGACCGCGTCGTCAACGGGAGTCAAAAGCGCCGCTTCCTCGGGGCTTTCGACGGGGTCGC
>LKMY01000034.1 GCA_001564205.1 Nanohaloarchaea archaeon PL-Br10_U2g5 | reverse complement strand
GTTCAGCCGGATGTCCTTCGAACGAGCAGCGAGATAGATCGTGTCGTCAGCGATTCCCAACACTGCCGTCGTTGTGATCCCCTCCAGATTGAGCAGGTGTTGGGCCGCCTGCGCGAGCGCCTCGCGGTCTCGGATGAAGCCGGCGGTCGAAAAGAGGTGGCTCCCTTGTACCTCGCGGTTCTGGATCGCCTCGGCAAGCACGTCAAGCGTCTCCGGCGACATCGACGGGGACTCGACCTGTTCGAGGGTGTCGTGGTTCGCAAACGGATGCAGATACGCGGCCGCCGTCAGGTCAGCCGGTGTCGTGTCCCGTTTAAAATCGAGGGTCTCGGCGCGGATCCCGTAGAGCAAGGCCGTCGCGACCGCCTCAGTCGGCGACTGATCGAACTCCTGGAGGTACTTCGTGAGGATCGTCGAGGTCGAGGAGACGTTGGTCCGCACGTCGACAAACCTGGCGTTGAACGGAACGTCCGCCTCCAGATGGTCGATGTAGATGTCGATGCCGACGTCGAAGTCGAACCCGTCTTCGGCCGACTTCGCGAGGTCGACCGCGGCGATCGTGTCGTACTCTGAGAGCGCAGACGCTTCGGACCGCGCCAACAGATCGATTCCGAGGAGATTGACGAACGCCCGATTCTCTTGGTGGCCGACGTCACCGGAGTAGAGGATGTCCGCCTCGACACCGAACGCGTCGGCGATGGCTTGGAGGGCGGTCGCAGACGCGATGGAGTCGGGCTCCGGGTTGTCGTGGGTGAGGATCGCCATCCGGTCGCCACCCGCCTCGATTATCTCCGAGAGCTGGCGCGCCATATACTCCAGCTCACCGGTTTCGAGGGATTGTAGCGCGCTGTCAGCGATCACCGTCGACGGGTTGATCACGACGTCCGCGCCGCGGTCGCGGAGCTCGTCTTCGCTGACGGGGTCGGAGGCACGGACGACCACGTAGTGGTCACCACCGGTCTCACGCACCGCGGACACCGCCGCCTTGTTCGCTTCGACGTCGCTCGCGAGGATCAACACGATGTCTCTGTCCGCGAGCAGGTCGACGACATCCGGCTCGGAGATATCTTGCACGCGAGCGTTGAGATCCTGATCGCGAAGAGCTTCAACTCGGCTCTCGTCGCGGTCCAAGATGAGCACGTCTTTCCCGCGATCCGTCAGCTCCTCCGCGACGGCGTGTCCGACGCTCCCGCAGCCGAGAATCGCGTATCGCGTCCGTGCAGATCCGGATGCGCTGCTACTCATTGGTACTGATTTCCGCGGGACGACACTTAACGAGTGCGCTCTCTTCGTCCGCGAATCAAACGATGGACGACCCTCAGCGGTGCGGTCAGGACGTCACCGACTCCGACTTCGACTCGTCGGGCGAGCCGGCGGCGTCACCCGCCTCAGGCTCCGTGGCCGCACGCCGTCGGTTCCGTAACAGCCCGACGATCATCATCACTCCTCCAACGCCTCGAAGGATCAGGTCGTTCGTCAGGGTGTACAGCGCGACGTCAACCCCGAACAGGCCGACCCCTGTGCTCAGCGGTAACAACACCATTCCCGGTACCGAAAGGAACACCGCGGCCACCAGTAACAACACCCGCGAGACGCGAGAGACGTCGGCGTGGTAGTAGCCGATAATCGCGACGCCGAGCGCGTACACGCCGGCGAACATCGCGATAACCGGTGCGACGACTTCGGGGAGGAAGAAGCCGAGATCGGTGATGTCGGCCATCGTGATGATCGACGCGTCCTCTTCGCGCGACCGGAGCAGCAGGATGCCCGGAGCGAACACGAACGCGAAGGGGACCAGTATCTTGTTCAGCGACAGGAGGAACGCCGTCTTCCCTGTTTCGAACGGATCCGACTTCGCGATTCCGGCGGCGGCGTACGCCGCGACCATCACCGGTGGCGTCACGTCAGCCATCAGCCCGAGGTAGAGCACGAACAGGTGAACCGCGAGGATCGCGATTCCGAACTCGGGGAGGACGGGACCGAGCAGCACCACGATGATGATGTACATCACCGTCGTCGGCATTCCCATCCCGACGATGACGGACGCGATTCCGGCGAGGATGAGCAGCAGCACCAGTGACCCGCCGCTCACGTCGAGGATCAGCGCTCGGAGGCTGCCGCCTAAACCGGTGATGCCGATGACACCGGGAATGATCCCGGCGGCCGCGACCGCGATAACGACGATCGTGGCAGTGCGAGCGCCGTTGTCCATCGATTTTAACACGAACGCGGTGAACCGACCGGCTCGGGAGTTGGCGAGCGCGAATCCGGTGCGCTCGTCGAACGACGCGGCCGACTCCTCGACGGTGTCATCCAGCTCGAGTAGCGGTGCCGCCCCGCGCGGATCCGTCAAGAGGAACAGGACGCTGACGGCGGTGACGACCGTCGGCAGCGATGTCGACGCTTCGCGGATCGCACCGAGCACGGTGAACGAGTCGGCAGCTGCAGGTATCCCGCCGTACAGGAGTTGTCCGGGCGTCGTCCCCGTGTAGTACAGCGAGATGGCGTAGAGCGCGAACCCACCGGCGATACCGCCGACGAGCACCGGACCGGTGCGCTCGTTGTATGCGGCGACCATCGCGATCAGCGCGACCGTCGCGGCAATTGTCAGCCATCCCGCACGCCCGACGGAGAGCCTCGCGATAACGAGGTAGTACAAGAGGAGCCCGAGCGGTACGAGATAGAACCAGCCGCGCCGCATATGCGGGCCGATGTCGAGCAGTTCGCTCCGATTGAGCCCGCCGATCCCCTCTTTGGCCGCCTCGAAGTGGACCATCACCCACATGCCGAAGAAGAACGCGAGCGCCGGGAGGGTCGCCGCGATGACGACCTCGCGGAACGGCGTCGCAGTGTACTCAACGATGAGGAACGCGGCCGCACCCATCACCGGGGGAAGGATCTGCCCGCCCGACGAGACGGACGATTCGACGGCGCCGGAGAACTCCGGCGAGTAGCCGGATCGCTTCATCAGCGGAATCGTCAGCGCCCCGGTCGTGACCGTGTTCGCGACTGACGATCCCGAGAGCATTCCCATGAACCCCGAGGAGACGACGCTGGCTTTCGCCGGACCGCCCTGTCGCGTTCCGGTGATCGAGTAGGCCAGATCGATGAACCACTTGCCCGCCCCCGACATCTCGAGGAACGCTCCAAAGAGGATGAATATGTAGATGAATCGGACCGATACCCCGACTGGAACGCCCAAAATCCCCTCCACGGTGTACCAGAGATTCTGGACGATCTGATCCCAGCGAAGCTCCGAGGTGGCAAACGCTCCGAGGCCTGGAGCGTCTCGGGGGATCAGATATCCGTACTTCGCGTACAGGAGGAACACCGAGACGAGCAGCGTCAACAGGAGCCCGAGCGAGCGCCGGGTCGCCTCTAAGACGAGCAGGATCGCGAGCACGCCCATGAGGTACGCGAACGGGTACTCGGCGAACGGACCGAACTCGGCGAAGCCGAGCCACGGATACACGTCGCCGAGCGTTCCGGCGCCGCTGAGGCCGCGGACGCGAACGATATTTGTCACCTCGTCGTATCGCGTGACGTAGTAGGCCGTCGGCAGGAACGACAGCGCGATTAGCGCGAGATCCGACAGCGTAATCCGCTTCGACTCTGCGTCAACGAACACCCATCTGACGCCGTCGTGGGCCCGGCTCACGCCTCGGTCGATCGCTCCGTCGCCGACCCGTTCCCGAATCAGCGGCGGGACCGCGGCCAGCCGACGCGTTATCGGGCCGTTTCCGGTCGATCCAGGAAACATGAGAAACGCGAGGATCAGCGCGAAGTTGACGTGGATCGCACGGATCTGAAGCTGCGCGAGGGCCCCGAGCCGGATCGTGTCGTACCGGGGGATCGTGAACTCGAAGACGAATCCTCTGGCGGCGATCCACAGCTGGAACGCCGAGAACGTGATACCGACGAACGCGACCGCAACGACCGCGATTCCGCGGAGCGTTCGCCGTTTGTCTATCTCCTCGAAGACCTTTTCGGCGTCGGCTTTGGCCTCCGGGGTCGGTCCCGAATCGGTTGATGTGCTCGTCGTCACGTGAGTATCCTCCGACGTTGTTGCACCGTTATTTCGACCGCTCCGCCGTCAGCGAGTGCGGCGATATCGTACCGGGTTCCGCCGACGATGAGGTCGTGGTCTGCGATCACACCCGTCTTGACATGCAGTGTCTCGTACTCAACCCGTGGGGGTTCATATACGTATCGGCCATCGCGTTGGGTCACCTCCGCCTGAGACGGGAGCCCCGCGCCGAACGAGCTGAACTCCATGCGGACCGACACGAGCTGCCCGTCAGCGGCGACGTACACGTCCCGCACGAGCGTCTGCTCGACGCTGTGGGTGTATTCGAGAATGATCTCTGTTTCGTCAGTGACCGGCGAGACGACGATTTCTGCGCCCTGTTCGTCGGTGGCGACGACCGTCGGCTGCGGCTCAAGACTCGCGTTGAGCGCACCCGAGGAAACGGCGGTCGCGACGGCGGTACTCAACAGAACCACGGCCACGGCAATGAGGACGACCCTGACAGACCGCGATCCGTCAGCGTCGCCGGAGAGCCGCGACCAAAGGGTCACACTACTCGAAGTAGCGGGCCGCGCCCTCGTGGAGGTCGATGGACATGCCGTCCTGTGCGGAGTCGCGGTTGATGAAGTCCGTCTTGATCGACAGCTGATCGACGTTCTCGAAGATCGACTCGCTGACGTCCTCGACGATGTCGGCGCTGTACTCCTCGCGGGTGGCGATCATCGCCTGGACGGAGACGGTGTCGACGTCGTCGTCGACGCCCTCGTAGGTGCCGCCGGGGATGGTGTCGTCCGCGAACCAGGAAGCGTCGTCGCGTGCGGCCTCGCGCTCGTCGTCGGACATGTTCAGGATCTCGATCTCGGAGGTCGTTGCCAGCTCTTCGACGGCCCCGACGGGCCAGCCGCCCACGACGAACGCCGCGTCGACGTCGCCGTCGCGGATCTGATCGGCCGCCTGCGTGAAGTCGGTGTTCTGCTCGTCGAAGTCGTCGGGGGTGAGCCCGGCGACGGATTCGAGAATCTGGAGCGCGTTGACCTGGGTCCCACTTCCGAGATCGCCGGTGTTGATCGCCATTCCTTCCATGTCGGCGATGGAGCTGATGTCCGACTCCGGATTGATGATGACGTGGATCGTCTCCGGGTACAACGTCGCGACGCCACGGAGGTTCTCGATCGGCGCGCCTTCGAACGCCTCGAGGCCCGTGCCGTTGGCGGCGAAGAAGGCGACATCGTTCTGGATGAGTGCGAAGTCGGCGTCGCCGTTGCCGAGGCTGCCGACGTTCTCGACCGAGGCGCCCGTCGAGGAAACCTCGACGTTGTAATCTGTCGTCCCCTCGATGATCCCCTCAATCTCACCGGACAGCGGGAAGTACGTCCCGCCGGTGCCGCCCGCGTGCCATCGGATAACGTCTACTGGATCACCGTTGCCGTTGTCATCGCCGTTAGCGGTGTCGTCACCGTTGGCGGTGTCGTCACCGTCGTCACCGTTGTCTGAACAGCCTGCGATACCGACCACACCGGCTGCCGCTGCTCCTCGGAGGAGCGTCCGGCGGTCGATTCGCTCGCTGATTGGGTTGTCTGACATACGACACGTATTACACCACGAGAGTTGATAATGGTTTCCCACTCGAGATCAGATCTGTCGATCGAGAGCGGAATCGTTTCGCTTGTCGCCGATTGTCAACGTGATTCGATCGCGGCTGCGCCGTCGAATGAAAAGGTCTTTTAACAGGACAGCGGTACGAACTGATGAGGGCCGGTAGCTCAGTTAGGGAGAGCGACGGACTCTTAATCCGTCGGTCGCGTGTTCAAATCGCGCCCGGCCCGCTTTTGTTCCGAGCAATTACGCGAGGAGCAAAGCGGTTATCGAGAGATTTGAATTGGACCAGAAAGGCGCAGCGTAGCGAGCATTTCTGGGCGTAGTTCAAATCGCGCCCGGCCCGTGCAACGAACTGCCGAGTGACGCGTTGCGCTCACTTCGTTCACGCCACGGTGGCGAGCGACGAAGTCGCGAGCAGTTCCGGGCGTTGTGTACAGTCGTGCCCGGGCCGCCGCGTTCATCGAGCGAAACCGGTCGATCAACGGTCCCTGTTTCCGACGTGATCCTTTATCTGCGTCGTCGATAACAACTCGCCATGGCGACTCTCGACGATGCGACAGCGTTGGTAACGGGCGCGAGTTCGGGTATCGGGGAAGCGACTGCCCACGCACTGGCCGAACGGGGCGCGAACGTCGCCCTGGTGGCTCGACGGCGGAACGCTCTCGAATCGATCGCGGGTGAACTCGAAGCGGACTACGACGCCAACGCGATCGTCGTCGATGGCGACGTTCGGGAGCGGGCGACGTCGGAGGCGGCCGTCGAAGCTGTCACCGATCGATTCGGCGGGCTCGACATCGTTGTCGCCAACGCCGGCGTCGGCCGCGGAAGCGACGTGGAGACGATGACCGACGAGGAGTACTTCGCCATGCAGGAGACGAACGTCGACGGCACGTTCTTCCTCACCCGCGAGGCGATCCCCCACCTCAAAGAGAGCGAGGGAACCCTCGTCGTCGTCGGCAGCTTCGCGGGGCAGTTCCCGCGGTCGTTCAACCCGGTGTACGCCGCGACCAAGTGGTGGACTCGTGGCTTCGCTCACAGCGTCGCGGCGCAGGTCGGTGACGAGGGCGTCGCCGTCTCAGTCGTCAACCCCTCCGAAGTCCGTACGGAGTTCGGCAGCGAGGACGGAAAGCCGTTCGAAGAGCGATTCGAGCCGGGAACGGTGACGGAGCCGGCCGAGGTGGCGGAGGCGATCGCCTTCGCAGCGACGCGTGAGGGCTCCTCCGCTCAGGAGATCGACCTGTATCGCCGCGACAAGTTCGCGGAGAGCTTGTAGACCGCAGCGGCCGTCGCGGCGACTCCGACTCGCGGCTCACGGACCGTTTTCGCCTCGCATTGTGGGCACTCTTTCCCGACGCGCGACACGGACAGGTCCCACTGCGAGCAGAACCGTCGATCACGGGCGGGCTCTTCTATGTCTCGCTCCACGTGACGGTGCGACGAACTGTTTCGGCGGTAGGCCGCTCGGGGCTTCGAATCGTAACCACTTTTAAACCTCTCCGCACCGATCGGGTGTGAGCAACGCCGACCGACGCACCCAGTTTTGGGCCCTCTATCTCACCCGCTTCGCGGAGGGGTTCGGCTTCATCACGCTGTTGACGCTGCTACCGACCTACATCAACACGCTGGACCCGCAGGCGACGACCGTGCTCGGCGTCACGATCTCCGCCGGGTTCGTCATCGGAATGTACACCACCGGGTTCACGCTCGCGCAGACGGCAGCAGTGATCCCGCTCGCCTGGGCCGGGGACCGCTTCGACAAGCGGCTCGTGTTGCTCGGTGTTCTCGGCGTCGGCGCGGGCGTCTACGCGCTGTTCCCGCTCGTCGACTCGTCCGGCTCCTTCATTCTCGTCCGGGCGCTTCAGGGGGTCGTCGTCACCGGTGCAGGGCTGATGACCCTCTCGCTCGTCGGTCAGATCGCCGACGTCGGCACCCGTGCAGACAAGATCGGAAAGGCGAACGCGGCCTCCTTCGCGGCCTCGATCGTCGGCTCGCTCGGGGCGGGCGTTATCTACGACGCCGTGGGATTCGGTCCGGTGTTCTCGATCATCACGGTGTTGATGATCCTCGCGTGGGTCGTCACGTGGAGCCTCCTTGATTCGGACCCGACTCGCGTCGAGGGGTTCCCGTTCAGCGACCTCGCGGTCAACCGGAAGATCCTCACCATTTCGACGTTTCGCGTCCAGTACGCGTTCGCCGTGACGATGGTTCGAACGTGGATCCCGATCTACGCCGGCACGTCGATGATGGCCGGGGGGCTCGCGGTCGGCGCGACCGCCGTCGCGATCACGGTCACCGCCGAGAAGGCGACGAACATGGTCGGCCAGCTATTTACCGGGCGGCTCTCGGACGGCTACGGGCGTTCGCTGTTCGTTTTCGCCGGCGGCGGCGCGTACGGCCTGATCGCGGTCGCAATTCCGTTTGCACCCGCGATCGGCGGGCTCCTCGGCGCCGATGTGACGGTCCCCGTCCTCGGCGCGTTGCCGGCGGCGTACCTGCCGTTAGTCGCGTTGTCGGGACTGTTGGGCATCGCAGACTCCTTCCGTGAACCAGCCAGCATGGCGCTGTTTGCGGACGAGGGTACCGACGACGGTGGGGTCGCCTCGAGCTTCGGCATTCGGGAGCTCGTGTGGCGGCCGGGGTCCGTCGCTGGGCCGCTCATCGCGGGATGGCTGATGGTCGAGGTGAGCATGGCCTCGGTGTTTTACGTCGGCGGCGCGTTCGCGATCACCGGTGTGCTCGCGTTCCTCGGGATCCTCGTTCGGGATCACGGGCGATCGGCGCTGACGGCGTGGTGAGTCGTTGAGGCGGGCGTTTATCCTATCGCCACTGAATCTTCGCCGTATCGATTCGTCGGTGACACAACATCCCCGGTGCGGTCCGGCAACCCTTTTTAAGAGTCGTCTCGATCATTCGGATATGCATCACGCACGATTCCGTGATCCGGCCGGATCGATCCGCGACGGGACGTACGATCCCGAAACCGACACCGTCGCTTTCGGCGGCCAGGAGTACGCGCTCGACGACGACGATATCGACGTGCTGCCGCCCGTTGAGCCGTCGAAGATCGTGTGTATCGGACGCAACTACGCCGATCACGCCGCCGAACTCGGTAACGAAGTTCCGGATCGACCGCTGCTCTTTTTAAAACCGCCGAACGCGCTGGCGAGCCACGGCGACACGGTCACGCTCCCCGAGGGAAAAGACCGGATCGACTGGGAGGCGGAGATGGCCGTCGTGATCGGCGAACAGTGCAAGCACGTCGACGCCGACGATGCGATGGACGTCGTCGCCGGCTTCACCTGCATGAACGATATCTCGAACCGCGACGACCAGAACCGCGAGCAGAACTGGGTACGCGGAAAGGCGTTCGACAACGCCGCTCCGCTCGGTCCGGTCCTCGCGACCCCTGACGAGGTCCCCGCGGACGCGAGCGTCGAACTCCGTGTGAACGGCGAGACGAAACAGTCGAGCGATCGGTCGTTCCTCATGTTCGACGTGCCGACGCTCATCGAAGAGATCACCACCTACCTCACGCTGGAGGCGGGCGACGTGGTCGCGACCGGCACTCCAGAGGGCGTCGGCGCGCTCGCCGACGGCGACGCGGTCGAGGTTGAGATAGAAGGCGTCGGCACCCTCGAACACGACGTGCGCGTTCCCTGACCGGTACCGAAGGGACGCGACGCAGTGGGTCGCCGCTGACGTCGCGATTCGCGTCGATATCGCGACTCACCGTCCGAAACGCGCTGCCACACCGTGTTTCCGGTGAACGCTTATGTATCGCGCCGCTACGCTCACCGCTGACATGCCCCCCGACCGTGCCGATCGTGCTCTCATCGCGGCTCGCGACGATGATTCACAGCCAGATACGACGGAGATACGAGAGCTTGCAGCCGCGTCCGGCTACACCGTTATCGGCGAAGTGACCCAGCATCGACGCGAGGATCCGACGTATGGTCTCGGACGGGGAAAGGCGGAAGAACTGATGCGACTCGCTGCCGAGACCGGTGCCCAGACGGTGATCTACGACGGAACGCTCTCGCCGGGACAGACGTTTTCTCTCGGCGACATTTGTCCACCGGGGACGGTCGTGATCGACAGGCCGCGCCTCGCGTTGGAGCGCTTCGCGGCCGCCGCCGACTCGCGGGCCGCCGAGCTCCAGCTGGAGCTCGCCAGGCTGCGATACGAACTCCCTCGACGTCGAGAACTCGTCGCGCGGAACAGTGCCGAGACGCTGCACCACCGTTCCGAGGGAGACGGGCGGGTCGCCGACCTTGAGCGGCGGATCGACGCCACCGAGCACGCGCTCGCCGGAATCGTCGACGACCGGGCCGGACGCCGTGACCGACGCCGCGAGGCGGGATTCGATCTCGTTGGGCTCGTCGGATACGCGAACGCCGGGAAGTCCCGGCTTTGCCGACGACTCGCGGACGACGTCGACGGAGAAGCGGTCGGGACGGTCCCCGCCGATGCGACCGAAGCAACCGGCACAAGCGACGAAACGCTTTCCGTCGGCGATCGCCTCGTCGAGACGGTCTCGACGACCAGCCGCCGGGCGACGCTCGGCGGGCGACAGACCGTGCTCACTGATACTGTCGGGTTCGTGGACGGTCTCCAGACAGACGCGTTGCGGTCGTTTCATGCGACGCTCGAAGCGACCCGTACAGCGGACTGCCTTCTGCTCGTCCTCGACGCGAGCGATACCCCGGATGCGTTCCGCCGGAAGCTCCGGGCGTCACTGACGCTGATCGGAGAGGGAACGGCGCCGATCATCCCACTGCTCAACAAGGCGGATCGCGCTGACGCCCGGGCGCTGGCCGAGCGCGCTGCCGCGATAAAGTCGGTCGCCGCGGAGCTCTCGGACGGCGGTGTTTCGATCGAAGCGAGGCTCCGTCCGTCAGTTTCGGTCAGCGGACGGGACGGAACCGGACTCGCGGAGCTCGGCAGGGCCGTCGCCGAATCGCTCCCGACCGCGACGGCCGAGGTCACGGCTGCGAACGTTCACGAGACGCAGACGGCACTCTCGTGGGCGTATGACCGCGGCGTCGTCGACGGAGTCGCCTACGAGGGAGACCTGATACGGGTCGCTCTCACCGGTCGTCCCGAAGTCGTCTCCGAGGCACGGCGGCGGCTCGAAGCCGAGAACTGAGGGCGACCCGTTCGGCCACTCTTAAGAGCGACCGTCCCCGATCGATCCCTATGCAACCACGGGATCTCTCCGAACACTCGCCGTACGTGCCCGGACGGGGCGTCGAAGAGGTCGCCCGCGACCGCGGGTTCGACCCCGACGACCTGATCAAGCTCTCCTCGAACGAGAACCCGCACGGTCCGAGCCCCGCGGCCGTCGAGGCGATCCGCGAGCACGCCGATCGAGTGAACACGTACCCCAAATCCTCACATACCGATCTCACCGCGAAGATTGCCGAGAAGTGGGACGTGACTCCGGAGCAGGTGTGGGTCTCGCCGGGCGCCGATGGCTCGATCGACTACCTCTCACGGGCCGCCTTAGAGCCTGGCGACAAGGTGCTCGTCCCGAGCCCCGGGTTCGCCTACTATGCCATGTCTGCGCGGTATCATCACGGCGAAGTCACCGAGTACGAGCTCTCTCTCGACGACGGATTCACCCAGGACGCCGAGACCGTTCTCACCGCCTACGGCGGCGAACGCATCGTTTACCTCACCTCGCCGCACAATCCTTCCGGTTCGACGATACCGCTCGACGAGGTGCGAGCCGTCGCGGACGCGACCGCCGAGGAGACGCTCGTCGTGGTCGACGAGGCGTACGGAGAGTTTTCGGACGTCGACAGCGCCATCCCGCTCGTGGACGAGCGCGACGACGTGGCCGTCCTCCGCACCTTCTCGAAGGCCTACGGGCTCGCCGGACTCCGGATCGGATACAGTGTCGTTCCCGAGGCGTGGGGCGGAGCGTACGCCCGTGTCAACACCCCCTTCGCCGCGAACGAGCTGGCGTGTCGCGCCGCGCTCGCCGCACTCGACGATGAGGACCACGTGGAGAAGACGGTCGAAACGGCCCGCTGGG